>DAIRCT010000026.1:0-39124 GCA_036796535.1 Ignavibacteriaceae bacterium | reverse complement strand
AAATTCATCAACATCAATTCCCCAATTTCTGCTTTTGGAAAATTTCTTACCTTCAAAATTTAAAAATTCATTTGCAGGAACATTTTGCGGCAGACAATATTTTTCATTGTTACCTTCATTCCATGCCATTAAAATTGCAGGAAAAATAATTGTGTGAAATACAACATTATCCTTACCGATAAAAGCAATATATTTTGTATTCGGATCCTGCCAATACTTTTTCCAGAGTTCAGGTTGATTTTTTATTTGAGATAATTCTTTTGTTGAAGATATATAACCAAGTACCGCTTCAAACCATACGTAAATTACTTTTCCTGCAGCACCTTCCACCGGAACTTTTATGCCCCAATCCAAATCTCTGGTAATTGCACGATCTTTTAATCCATCTTTGAACCAACCACGGCAATACTGAAGCACATTATCTTTCCAGCCATACTTTGCATTCATCTCATCAACATATTTTTCCAGTGCGGGCTGATATTTACCTAACGGAAAATAATAGTGTGAGGTTTCTCTAAGAGTTGGCGTTGAGCCGGAAATTTTGCTTTTAGGATTTAATAATTCCGATGGATCGTACAAAGAACCGCAAACTTCGCATTCATCACTTCTTGCTTCCGTATTTCCGCATTTAGGGCAGGTGCCTTCAACGTATCTATCCGGCAGAAACATATTTGCTTTATCATCAAAAAACTGTAATGATTTTTTCTCAATTAATAAACCGCGATTATAAAACTCAAGAAAAAATTCTTTAGCTGTTTCATGATGAACTGGAAGACTTGTCCTTGAGTAATTATCGAAGCTCATTCCAAATCGTTCAAAAGCTTTTTTATTTTGATAATGATAACGATCAATAATTACCTGCGGAGAAACTTTTTCCTTATCAGCACTAATGGTTATCGGAACACCGTGTTCATCAGAGCCGCAAATGTAGATTACATCGTCACCGTTTAATCTTTTATAACGGACATAAATATCTGCCGGAAGATAAGCTCCACTTAAATGACCAAGATGAATTGGTCCGTTTGCATAAGGCAAAGCAGAGGTAACAAGAACTTTTTCTTTAGCCAAGTTTAATACCAGATTTATTGTTTTGTAAATTTAGGGTGGAAATATAACAAAATTTAAAAAGAGAATAGCACGCTGATTACACTGACTAAACAGATAATCACTGATTTTAAATACTGAAAATCTACTATATCTGTTTCAGTTGCTAATCTTCAGGTAGGTTTGTATGCTATTTTTTATGAAATGAATTTTGTAGACATTAAAATAAATCAACAATTTTAGGAGTAGTTATGAAAAGCTTGTTAAAATTTTTATTTGTCGCAATATCATTTGTCTGCAACATTTATTCACAGACTATCCCGCCTTTCATTTCTGATAGTCTTGACCTTTACGTTAATCGTGCACTTGAACGATGGCAAATTCCTGGAGCTGCAGTTCTTGTTGTTAAAGATGGAAAAATTATTGTCGCAAAAGGTTACGGTGTTAAGGAACTTGGAACAAATGATAAAGTTGATGAGAATACTTTATTTATGATTGGTTCAAACACAAAAGCATTTACAGGTACCGCCTTAGCAATTCTTGAACAGAATGGAAAACTTAATCTTGAAGATAAAGTAATAAAATATCTAACAGATTTTAAAATGAAAGACGCATGGGTTACAGAACATTTGAATCTACTTGATATTGTTTCTCACAGGATGGGATATGAAACTTTTCAGGGAGATTTTATGTATTGGGCTTCAGATTTAACTGCTGACGAAGTTATTGAAAAGTTTGGAATGTTAACTCCAAAATATGATTTCAGAACAAAGTATGGTTACACAAATGCCGGTTATGCTGTTGCAGGAAAAGTAATTGAAAAGGTTTCGGGAATGAGTTGGGCGGAGTTTGTTAAAGAAAAAATTTTTAAACCTCTTGAAATGAACAGAACATTATCTTTATCTGTGGATTTTATGAAAGCAGATAACATTGCTAAGCCACATACATTTGTTGATGGAAAGATCAGTAAGATTCCAATTCAGAAAATTGATAATCTGGCTCCTTGTGGAAGTATCGGATCATCAATAAATGATTTATCTCATTGGATAATTGCGCAATTGGACAGTGGTAAATACAATAATCAAAATGTTATTCCATTTTTAGCAATTCAGAGAACAAGACAACTTCTTTCAATCGAAAGAAGAATTAAGCATCCTTACAATAATGCACATTATTCTCTGTATGGAATGGGTTGGGCATTTCAGGATTACGAAGGCAGAGAAATCGTAATGCACACTGGTGGTGTAAATGGATTTGTTACTTCAGTAACCTTACTGCCCGAAGAAAAACTCGGGATAGTAGTTTTAACTAACACAGATCAGAATGCTTTCTTTCAATCATTGAAGTGGGAAATTATTGATGCCTATCTTGGATTACCATATAGAAATTATGATTCAACTTTTTATGCTGGATTTATTAAACGACAGGAAACAAATATAAAATGGCTTCAAGAAGTTCGTGATTCTATAGCTATGAATCTTAATCCTGAATTAAGTTTATCAGAGTTTGAAGGTAAATACAAAAATTCTGTATATGGATCGGCACAACTAAAAAAAGTTAATAATTACCTTGAGCTTACACTTGAACATCATTCAAAACTAATAGGTAAACTTGAGTATGTTGGAAACAACAGTTTCTTATGTACTTATTCCGATCCCACCTATGGTATAAAAGTTTTTCCGTTTTTAATTGAAAATGGGAAAGTAAAATCTTTTGATTTATATGTTGATGATTTTATTGATTATGGAGCTTATAAATTTATTAAAGAATAGCTTTACTTATGTCTTGATTCAAGTTCCTCAACTACATCGGTTAAATTTATATCGTTATCTGTTAACATAACAATTAAATGATAAAGCAGGTCAGCAGATTCATATATAATCTCTCGCCTGCTTTTATTTTTAGCCGCAATTACTACTTCAATTGCTTCTTCTCCAACTTTTTGAATAATTCTATCTGAACCTTCTTTAAATAAATTTGTTGTATAAGAATTTTCAGGTAAATTTTTTTTTCTCTGGTTTACCAATTCATTTAACTTCAAAAGAAAATTGAGATTTGCATTCGGAATCTTAAAGCACGAGTAATTGCCAAGATGACAAGTTGGTCCTTGTGGTTCGGCGTAAACAATAATTGAATCATTATCACAATCTGTAATAATATCTTGTACAATTAAAAAATTTCCCGAGGTTTCTCCCTTTGTCCAAAGATTTTTTTTAGTCCTGCTAAAAAAGGTAACTTTTTTTGTTTCAATTGTTTTCTTAAGTGCCTGTTCGTTCATAAACCCAAGCATAAGAATTTTATCTGTATATATATCAACAATGATTGCAGGGATTAAACTATTTAGTTTACTAAAATTTAATGTTGAAATGTCAATCATAATCTTACATTTACTCCTTTTTGAAAAAGAAAAGATTTTAATTCTGATATTTTTAGTTCCTGATAATGAAATAAACTTGCAGCTAGACAAGCATCAGCGCCATTATTAAAAGCTTCAACAAAATGTTCTTTGTTTCCTGCACCACCTGAAGCAATAATTGGCACATTAACCAAATAAGTCAATTTGGAAATAAATTCAATATCATAACCATTTTTAGTTCCATCTTTATCCATTGATGTTATAAGAATTTCGCCTGCACCGAGTTCCTCTGCTTTCTTGCACCATAAAAAACCATCCCAATTTGTTTGCTCGCTTCCTCCTTTAATAAAAACCATGTAATTGTCTGCGATCTTTTTAACATCTATTGCAACAACAATCGCTTGTGAGCCAAATTTTTTTGCTGCATCAGAAATAAGCATTGGATTTTTTATTGCAGAAGTATTCAATGAAACTTTATCTGCTCCGCTGTTTAACAAATCAGAAATATCTTTAATATCAGAAATTCCTCCGCCAACGGTAAAAGGAATTCGTATTACCGAAGAAACATCTTTCACCAACTGAGCCAATGTTTTTCTTTTTTCAATTGAGGCGGAGATATCCAGAAATACTAACTCATCAGCCCCTTCGTGATAATATCTTTCAGCAAGTTCAACCGCAGAACCTGCATCACGAAGATTTATAAAGTTTGTTCCTTTAACCACCTTACCATCTTTTACATCAAGGCAGGGAATTATTCTTTTAGTCAGCATTTTTTATTAACTCCATCAAATCAATTTTGTTTTCATAAATAGCTTTACCAACAACCGCTGCATAAATGTTTAACTCTTTTAGAGAAGTTAAATCCTGTAAAGAACCTATTCCTCCCGAAGCAATAAAATCAGCGGATGGGAATTCGGACATCAGATATTTGTAAAGCACTAAGTTTGGTCCGGTAAGCATTCCGTCATTTTTAATATCTGTACACAGAAATGTCTTTACATTTTTAGAAAGGCAATAATTAATGTGATCATACAATTTTATTCCAGAATTTAATGTCCATCCTTTAATCATTACGTAAACTTCCTTAACATCAACTGAAGCAACAATTTTTTCCGGTGAAACTAACAAAATTATTTTTTCAAATTCTTGTTTGTCCAATACTGAAATTGTGCCGAGGACTAACCTATCTGCACCTTTATCCATCAACATCTTTGCGTCATCCAGTTTTCTGATTCCTCCGCCAATTTGGATTTTAAGTTTTGTTTCATTCTTAATTCTATTAATCAATTCTGTGATAAATAGTTTTCCGGATTTAGCCCCTGATAAATCAACAATATGCAACCATTCGAAGCCAGAATCAAAAAAAGTGCAAGCCATCTTAAATGGATCATCGGAATAAACTATTGCCGAATTGTATTCACCTTTTTCAAGTCGAACAAGTTTGTTGTCAAGAATATCTAATGCTGGAATAATTTTCATAAGCTTAAAAAATTTTTAATTATCTGAATCCCTTGTTTACTTGATTTTTCCGGATGAAATTGAACTCCGTAAAAATTTTTATATCTGATTGATGAAGAGAAATTAATCTCATAATTACAAACAGATGTTGTAAATTCATTTTCAGGCACATAGTAAGAGTGCGCAAAATAGAAAAATGAATTCTGCTCAATGTTTCTGAAAAGATTTACATCACGAAAATTATTTACACTATTCCATCCCATATGCGGAATCTTTGATTTTGCTAAATCAAATTTTTTCACATCAACAGGAATAATATCCAAACAATCCGCATCTGCTTCTTCAGTTTTTCTACATAGCAACTGCAAACCCAAACATATTCCAAGAAAAGGTTTGGTTAATTCTCTAATTAATGCTATTAAGCCGGTCTCCTGAAGTTTAGTCATTGCGCTTGAAGCTTCACCAACTCCGGGTAAAATAATTTTATCGGCACTTGAAATAATTTTTTTATCACTTGATAAAAGGAAATCAGCATTTAAGTCTTTCAAAACATTCATTACCGAAGCAGTATTTCCGGCGCCGTAATCAATTAATGCAATCATAAAATTCCCTTTGTTGATGGAATACGATTATTGTTTCTTTCATCAATTCTTGCAGCTTCATTTAAGGACTTTGCAAATGCTTTGAATATTGATTCAATTTTATGATGGTCATTTTCACCTTTTGCTTTTATGTAAATATTAGCTTTTATTGAATCTGCCAAAGCTCTGAAAAATTCTTTTGTTAGCTCTGTAGGAAATTCGCCTACCATTTCCCTTTTAAATTTGCAGTTGAAATTGAGATAACTTCTTCCGCCAAGATCAATAGTGCAAATTGCGACTGAGTCATCCATCGGAATAAAAAATCCATAACGTTGGATTCCTTTTTTATTTCCAAGTGCTTTACGAATTGCCTCACCAAGCGCAATTCCCGTATCTTCAACTGTATGATGTTCATCAGTTTGTAAATCACCTTTAACTGAAATATGAAGATCAAGGTTTGCATGCCTTACAATTTGTTCTATCATATGATCGAAGAAACCAATTCCGGTTCTAATTTCTGATTTACCAGTTCCGTCAAGATTTAAGACAATAGTAATCTTTGTTTCTTTAGTATTACGTTTAAGCTTTGCAACCCGTTGATTTTGTTTTTTCATTAATACTCCTTCAACAATTTAATCAGTAAATTATTTTCTTTACGATTTCCAATAGTAATTCGTAAACAATCATGTAATCTTGTATCATCAGACCGCATACGAACACGGATTTTATTTTGATTTAAGTAATCAAAAACGTTTTTTACATTTTTAATTTTAATTAAAATAAAATTTGCATCAGAAGGATAAATTTTTTCTACATACTTCAGTTCTCTTAACTTCAGAATCAATCTGTCTTTTTCCATATTAATTTTTTTAATAAGATCATTTTTTAGATTCACTCGTTTTAAAGCTTTTATAATAATATCAGAAGTAAGTTTATTAATTGTATAAGGTGCTTTAACTTTAAATAAAAGATCAATAATTAATTCATCAGCTATACAATAACCGCAACGAACTCCAGCTAATCCCCATGCTTTTGAAAACGTTCTTGAAACAATAACATTTTTAAAATTATTCAAATGAGATAGAAAAGATTCTTCCTCAGCGAATTCAATATAAGCTTCATCAATAAAAATTATCCCATTAAATTTTTTTGCAAGAGCAATAATTTTTTCTGCACTTATAACATTTCCAGTCGGATTATTTGGCGAACACAAAAAAATCATTTTTGTGCTTTCATCAATTGCCAGTAAAGTTTTATCCACATCAAGATCAAAATTATTATCAAGCAGAACGGTTCTCGCTTCGATATCATTTATTTCACAAGCTACCTTATACATACCATAAGTTGGTGTTGGAATAATAACATTAGATATGCCTGGTTCACAAAAAATGCGAATCAATAAATCAATTATTTCATCCGAGCCTACACCAAAAAAAAGTTTCCCGAAAGAAATACCAATCATTTTAGACAAAGCGTTTCTTAATTCTTTTTGATGAGGATCGGGATAACGATTTAAATTTTTAACAATGGAATTAACCACACTTCCAAAAGAGTTTTCATTTGCATCAAGAAAAATTCCATCTTGATATATATCCCGCGCAGAAGTGTATGGTTTTAAATTCAAAATATTTTTTCTGACTAATCGCTCAATACTTTTCATCTCAACCTCACTTTCACAGCATTAGCATGTGCCTGAAGTGATTCTGTTTCGGCCAATGTAACAACTATTTCAGATAAATTCTTCAAACCTTGTTCACTTATTGACTGAAAGGTTACGGCTTTCATAAACATTTCAACATTTACTCCACCAGTTGATTTTGCAAATCCATAAGTCGGCAGCGAATGGTTTGTCCCTGATGCATAATCTCCCGCACTCTCCGGAGAGTATTGGCCGATAAAAACTGAGCCTGCATTGATAACTTTTTTACTTAACCTTTTTGAATCTCTTAAATTAATTATAAGATGTTCAGGTGCAAACTTGTTTGAAAAGTTAAATGCTTCATCAAGAGAATTTGTTATCAGGCAATAAGAATTTCTCAATGATGCTTTTGCAAAATCTTTTCTTGGTAATTTCTTCAATTGCTTTAATAATTCAATTGATACTTTCTTAAATAAAACATCACTGTCAGTGACCAAAATTGAAAGCGAATCTTTTCCGTGCTCTGCTTGTGAAAGTAAATCAGCAGCAATAAAAGATGGATTGGCATATTTATCTGCAATCACCAAAACTTCACTTGGTCCGGCAATCATATCAATTGCACAACCATCAGGATCAATACTTACCAAACTTTTCGCCTGAGTTACATATTGATTTCCCGGACCAAAAATTTTATCTACTTTTTTAAATTTCTTATCGCCATAAGCTAATAATGCGATTGCCTGAGCACCTCCGATTTTTAGGAATTCATTAATTCCACATAATTTTGCTGCCAATAAAATTGATGGATGAATCTTATCACTTGTGGGTGATGCGACAACGACTCTTTTGCATCCGGCAATCTGAGCAGGAACTCCAAGCATCAACATTGTTGATGGAAGTGGGGCTGTTCCTGCAGGTATATATAATCCTATATTTTGAATCGGGATAAATTTTCTTTCACACTTAACTCCTTTAACAGTTTCAATCAAATAATTTTCAGGATTCTGTTTTTTGTGAAACTTATAAATATTTCGGTAAGCAGATAAAATTGCATTTTTAGTTCTTGAATCCAGAATTTTTTCGGCTTCTTCAAATTCCTGTCCGGTTACAAAGATTTCACGTGAAGAAAATCCATCAAACTTTTTTGCATATTCCAAAGTCGATTTTAATCCTTTAGATTTAACATCAGACAAAATTTTATTAACACTTTTTTGAACTGATTGAGAAGAAAGATTTTTTCTCCTTGTCAGATTTTTGATTTGTGTTTCACTAAGATTTTTTAAGTTGTATTTTTTCATAATATGATATTCTCAATAGGTAACAATAAAATTCCTGAAGCACCAGTTTCTTTAAGATTACCGACAATTTCCCAAAACTTTTCTGCTGGTATAACTGCGTGAACTGCAAGTAATTTATCATCTGCAAGAGGAAGAACCGTTGGACTTTTCAAAGAAGGAATTATCTGCAAAATATCATTAAGTGATTTTTTTGGAACATTCATCATAATATATTTAGAATTCTTTGCGTTAAGTACAGATTCTATTCTTGAAAGCAGTTTAAGATAGATTAGATATTTATCGGATTGATTTTTCAGATTTTTATTTTTTATAAGAACCGCTTCTGATTCCAGTACACTTATTGACGATTTTAGTTTGTTCAATTTCAATGTATTACCGGTTGAAACAAGATCACATATATAGTCTGCAATTCCAAGTGATGGTGCTGCCTCAACACTTCCGCTTATATTAACAATCTTCGCATCAATTTTATTTTGTTTCAGAAAGTCTTTAAGAATGTTGGGAAATGAAGTCGCTATTCTTTTTCCGTTAAGATCATTTATGTTTTGTAAATCATCATTTTCGGGAATAGCTATCCTTAAACTGCATCTGCCAAATCCAAGTTTCTTCACTACTTTTACATCTGCTTTTGTTTCGTTAAGAACATCCTCGCCTACAATACCCAGTTCAGCAACACCATCCTGGACATATTCGGGGATGTCATCATCCCGAAGAAAAAGTAAATCAAGTTTAAAGTTCCTTAAACTAACAACAAGTCTATCGTTAAATTTTTCGATATCAAGATTACAATTCTTCAGAAGTTGAAGAGAACTATCAGATAATCTTCCACTTTTTTGAATAGCTAATTTTATATTACCATTATTACTCATTAAAACTCCTTTAAAAATAAGAAACCCGACTAACGCCGGGTTTATTTCAATTACAATATTAATTAAATTAAATACAAATCACCGGTGCACTACAAAAAAAATGCAGTGATGATGGTGGTGATATGTAATATTAAATTTTTTCATAACCTGTTCAAAAATAAAGATAATTTTTTATTTGTCAAGTATTATCAATCACTAGATAGGTAAATTAATCCATCTCTTTCAGCAATCTTAAATTTTTATAAATATCTTTATTTATTAAACTTTTCCTAAGTTTGTACAATAATTTTTTAAACTTTTAATGGATTGATTTATGAAAAATCATACAAAATTCGATTTTCAAACCAAATGTGTTCATTCAGGTATTGATGAATATGAATACGGCTCAGTAGTTCCCCCAATTTATCAAACATCAACATTTAAATTTAAATCTGCACAGCACGGTGCATCACTTTTTGCGGGTGAAGAAAAAGGATACATTTATACTAGGATGTTAAATCCAACTGTACAGGCGATGGAAGATGCGGTTGCAGAGCTTGAAGGCGGACACAAAGCTCTTGGCTGCGGAAGTGGTATGGCTGCTGTACATACAATATTCGCTGCTCTCACACAAGCTGGTGATCACGTGGTTTGTTCTGCAGCTGTTTATGGACCAACTACAACTTTGCTTAACACTGTTATGAAAAAGTTTGGAGTTGAAACTACTTTTGTTGATACTTCAATTGTTGAAAATGTTGCAAAAGCAATTAAGCCAAATACAAAAGTTGTTTATGTTGAAACTCCCGGCAATCCAACTCTTTGTATTACAGATCTTGAAGAAGTATCAAAGATCGCACATAAACATAATGCAATGGTTGTTGTTGATAATACTTTTATGAGTCCTGCTTTACAAAATCCTCTTGCACTTGGTGCTGATGTTGTAATGCACAGCTTAACAAAATTTTTAAATGGTCACGCTGATGTTGTTGGTGGAATTATTGTTGTAAAAGATGAACAAACTTATTTGCATTTTCGCAAAACTTTAAATCAGATTGGTGGGGTTATTGATCCTTTCAATTCATTCTTAGTTCATCGCGGATTAAAAACTCTTGCTCTTAGAATGGAAAGACATTGTGAGAATGCTCAAAAAATTGCAGAGTGGTTAGAAAATCATCCTTTGGTAGAATCTATTCGTTATCCGGGATTAAAATCTCATCCCCATTATCAAGTTGGATTGAAGCAGCACAAAGGACCCGGCGGAATGATAACGATTGAATTAAAAGGTGGATTAGAAGCCGGTAGATTGATGATGAACTCAGTTAAACTTTTTCAACTTGCTGTTAGCTTAGGTGGTGTCGAAAGTTTGATTCAACATCCTGCAAGTATGACACATTTTTCTATGGGCAAAGAAGCTAGATTAGCCGGCGGAATTACAGACGGCTTAGTTCGCATTTCTGTTGGAATTGAAAATGTTAATGATCTTATTGCTGATCTTGAACAAGCTTTAAAAAAAGTTCAGGACTCTAATTTAATAGAAGTTGAAGTACACGTTTAGATTGATTTTAAATGAAGAGGGAGCTTAACCTCCCTTTTCATTTTCCTATCAATCACCGATGATTTCCTGCCGCTCACCGATTTTTACTTTTAGGATAGTTATCTTTGTAGTACTTTTCCGCCAGCAAAGGTACATCTTATTTAAGGAGCAGAAAAATGGAAGAAAAAATAAATAAAACAGATAAAAGATTTTGGTTAGGTGGTTTACTAATCATTATTGGAGCAATATTCCTTTTCAATTCATTTGAGATTATCGACTTTCAATTTGCCAGAATAATTTTTTCCTGGTCATTTTTCTTTTTGATTATTGGAATTTTCATAATCATTAATACAGAAAAGAAAGTACTCGGAGGATTTTTAGCAGGCATTGGATTTATTTTTATAATACCCAAAATCTTTCCTCAAGTTCATTATGATGGAAGTATTGTTTTTGCTATTGTGCTTATTTCTTTAGGAACGTATATAATCTTTAAACAAAAAAATAAAAATGCAGGCAATGTTGTTGATGAATTAGGACAAATTAAAAAAGATGTTATTGATGATGTTGCAATCTTTGGCGGAGGAACAAGAATTGTAACTTCGGATAATTTTAAGGGCGGAAATATTACTTCTATATTTGGCGGTTCCGAAATACATCTTAAAGGTTGCAAGTTAGCTGAAGGTACAAATTATATAGATATACTTGCCCTGTTTGGCGGAACTACATTAATTGTTCCTAACGATTGGAATATTGTTATGAATGTTACCTCAATCTTTGGTGGATTTTCAAACAAGAGTATACGTGACCCAAATATTCCAATTGATATGAATAAAACTTTAATCATAAAGGGACTTGTTATTTTTGGCGGCGGTGAAGTAAAAACTTATTTATAGTTTGATGACCAAGTATGTTTAACAATCCTATTTTAAAAAGTGCTAAGAGCATATTGTTATATCTCTTATTCATTTTAATTGTTTCAATTCTCTTTACCAATTTAGTAAACGCTGAAAGTAAACTATCTCTTTCCGCAACCATTACAGATGTTATCATCTTTAATCTATTGCTTGGAGCTTTGGGAATCAGTTTTTGGTTTTCGTCTAAATATCTTTCCATTGAAAACACTCCGATTACAAAAATTGTTTTAAGTCATTTTGCCGGTGGAGTTTTAGTTACAATTGTCTGGATGTTGCTTGGTTACTTTGCATTGATGAGTGTTGTTAAAGATCCTGATGCATATGGAAATTTTTTTATTCAAACAATTAAATCCAGATTTATAATCGGATTACTTTTTTATTTTTTATTAACTGCATTTTATTATATAGTAATTTATTATACGGGATTTCAGGAAAGAGTTTTACGAGAAACAGAGCTTAAAAATCTTGTTACGGAATCAGAATTAAGATCATTAAAATTTCAAATCAATCCGCATTTTATTTTTAATAGTTTAAATTCTTTAAGTGCATTAACGGAGATTGACCCTAAAAAAGCCAGAAGAATGATAATTAAATTAGCTGACTTTTTAAGATACACACTGGCTAACAACGACAGACAAAAAAATACACTTAACGAGGAATTGAAAAACATAAAACTTTATCTTGATATAGAGAAGATAAGATTTGAAGATAAATTTGAATATGAAGAAGAATTGCACGAAGAATGCGGCAAAACTGAAATTCCCAGCATGATTTTACAGCCACTTTTTGAAAATGCTATTAAACATGCGGTATATGAAACTCTTGATAAAGTAATAATCAAGCTTGTTTGCAATAAACAGGATGATTTTCTGAAAATACAACTAAGCAATAATTTTGAAGGCGAATCTCATAAAAAAGGAGCGGGAGTTGGATTAAAAAATATTCGCGACAGATTATCTTTAATTTATCATCAGGATAATCTTATGGATGTTAAAAAAGAGAATGGTAAATTTATAGTGAACATTTTTATCCCTTTACAAAATACAGTGGTTTAGAATTATGGCAAATAAAGTAAAAGTAATTATTGTTGATGATGAATCACTTGCAAGACAGATAACCAAAAATTATCTGGCAAGCAGAAATGATATTGAAATTCTTGCAGAGTGTTCAAATGGATTTGATGCAATTAAAAAGATTAACGAACTAAAACCTGATTTGATTTTTCTGGATATTCAAATGCCAAAGCTTAATGGATTTGAAATGCTTGAACTGATTGAAAATCCTCCTATCATAATATTTACAACCGCTTATGATCACTATGCAATAAAAGCTTTTGAAGTAAGTGCAGCAGATTATCTTCTAAAACCTTTTTCCGAAGAAAGATTTACAAGTGCTTTAGAAAAAGCCATCTCTCAACTTGGTGACCGGTTTCAGCAAAACTCTGCGATAGAAAATATTATCAAACACAACGATGAAAAAATTGAATTCCTGGAACGCGTTGTAATCAAAGATGGCGGGAAAATAACAATTATTCCCGTTGATGAAATAAAATGGATTGAAGCGCAGGACGATTACGTTTTAATTAACTCTGAAAAAGGGAGATTTCTGAAACAGAAAACAATGAAATATTTTGAAAACCACTTAAATGAAAACCAGTTCGTACGCATTCACAGATCATACATAATTAATCTTGATTTTTTACAGCACCTCGAACAAACAGATACGGAATCTTATCGCTTAGTTCTTAAAAATGGTAAAGAACTGCCTGTAAGTAAAACCGGACTAACAAAACTTAAATCAACTCTCTAAATTCTTTAAAGTCATCTTTATCTACCAAATCATCTTGACTTTAAAGAAATTTCGGGCTAAGTTTTTAACGTTTGAAAAATTTCAAAAGATAAAAACCAGATGACAGCGGAAGAAAAAATTAAAAAAGAACTAATTCAACGCTTTGGAGATGCTTATAAAGCTTTTGGATTGAGTAAACTAATGGGACACATAATTGCACTTCTCCTCTTCTCTTCTGAACCACTCTCGCTTGATGAAATAACTAAACAAATTGGACGCAGTAAGGGACCGATAAGCCAAATTGTTAGAAGATTGCGTGACAAACATTTGATTCGTAAAGTTTGGATGCCCGGCAATAACAGAAAAGATTTTTATGAAATTGAGCCTGAAATATTTGAACATGCTTTTAGAAATAACCTTGAATTAATAAAAAATAACACTCGCATTGCAAAACAACTTAAACAAAATGTTAAAACCGCAAAAAAGGATTCTCTTAAACTTATTGATAAAAGAATGGAAGAAATGGAACATTTTTATGAGCTGATGGAAATTCATTACAATAATTTTCTTATAGAATGGTCAAAAGAAAGATCAAAATTATATAGTTAATAATTTTTTATTTAATCGTTTGAAATTTTTCAAACGTTAAAAATTAAAGGATAAACATATGAAAAGATTAGAAAATAAAATTGCCGTAATTACTGGCGGCGCACAGGGAATTGGAAAAGCTGCCGTTAAGCGTTTTGCCGAAGAAGGTGCAACAATAATAATATGGGATGTAAATGAGGTAAAAGCAAATTCTACAATGTCAGATTTAAAAAGTGTAAGTGAAAAAATCGAATTCCAAAAAGTTGATGTTACCGATTTGCAATCAGTATCTGATGCTGCAGCAAAAATTGTTCAAAAACATAAGAGGATAGACATTCTTATAAATAATGCAGG
The DNA here is from genome assembly GCA_036796535.1 of Ignavibacteriaceae bacterium. Taxonomy (GTDB): domain Bacteria; phylum Bacteroidota; class Ignavibacteria; order Ignavibacteriales; family Ignavibacteriaceae; genus IGN3. The sequence continues at coordinate 24,722 of DAIRCT010000026.1, read as the reverse complement.
AATAACACGCGATTCATCTTTTCTCAAAATGACTTCCGAACAATGGCAGCAGGTTATTGATGTTAATTTAACCGGCGTTTTTAATTGCACAAAAGCTGTCGCTCCTTATATGGTAGAAAATAAATTTGGTAAAATCGTTAATACATCATCAATAGTTGGATTGTATGGCAATTTTGGTCAAACAAATTATGTCGCTACAAAATCAGGGATTATTGGAATGACAAAGGTTTGGGCACGAGAACTTGGAAGAAAAGGAATTAATGTTAATGCCGTGGCTCCGGGATTTATAGCAACAGAAATGGTTGAAACAGTACCAGAAAAAGTAATTGATATGCTGAAAGAAAAAACTCCACTTGGGAAACTCGGTGATCCTGAAGATATCGCCAATGCCTATTTGTTTCTTGTAAGCGATGAAGCAAAAAATATAACCGGTACTGTTTTAAGCGTTGATGGTGGATTAGTTTTATGATCAGAAATGCTAAAATTGTTGCTTCGGGAATGTTTGTTCCTGAAAGGATAATTCCAAATTCTTACTTTAATGAATTACTTGGTGAAGATGTTGATACCTGGCTTCGTGAAAATCTTACTATAAAAGAAAGAAGATGGTGCAGTGATAATCAATCAACTGCAGATTTGTGTGTTGAGGCTGCAAAGGATATCTTAAATAACGCAAAGATAAAAGCAGATGAGTTAGATTTATTAATTATCGCTACTGATACTCCTGAATACATCTCCCCTTCTACAGCTTCGGTTGTGCAATACCGGTTAGGAGCAATAAAAGCGGGAACGTTTGATATCAATACAGCTTGTGCGGGATTTGTTACTGCACTTGATGTTGCCTCAAAATATATTCGCTCGGATAAAAAATATAATAAAGTTTTGATTATCGGTGCTTATGCAATGAGCAAATACTTAAATCTGCAGGATAAAAAAACTGTAACACTATTTGCGGATGGTGCTGCAGGTGTTCTTCTTGAAGCTACATTTAATGAGGATGAAGGATTCCTTACAAGTAGTCTCTATACAGAAGGACAATATGCAGATTGGATGGGAATTTATGCCGGCGGAACACATCAACCAATTACCGAAAAAGTTTTAAAAAGTAAAGATCACTTGTTAAAGTTTGTTAAAAAATTTCCGAAAGAGACTAATCCAATTACCTGGACAAAAATGATTAATGAAGCTTGCCATGAATTAAATATCAAACCGGATGATATAAAGCATTACTTCATCACACAAATAAATATTAATTCTATCTGGGAAACACTTGATAATCTTGGCGTTGACAGAGCAAAAGGTTACACAATTATGGAGAAGTATGCTTATACAGGATCAGCGTGCATACCTATGGCGTTTGATGAAACAAATAAAAAAGGTTTAATAAACAAAGGTGATCTCGTTTTATTTATTGGATCAGGTGGCGGTTTAGCATTTGCGCTATCTGTTTTTAGAATGTAGAATCAGAAAAGGTATATGGATATTGCATCAAAAGAATTAGTTATTGCGGGCTGGGCACTTGTGATTGTCTATAGCGCAGTTATATTGTTCTTTGTAGTTCGTGGCGCGCTTAAAATTAAAAACATTAGCGACTATGCGGTTGGCAATGTTGCTTTTTCTCCGGTTGCAGTCGGTCTTGCACTCGCAGCTTCGATGACAAGTGCCGCTACATTTATAATCAATCCCGGCTTTATCGCATTCTATGGAATAAGTGGAGTTATATCTTACGCAATTGTATTGCCTGCTGCAGCAATGGTTTCTCTTGTTCTGCTTACAAAGGGATTTCGTAAACATGGCAGCAACGTAAAAGCATTAACTATGGCTCAATGGATGGCTACAAGATATAAAAGTAAAGGTTATGGATTATTTTTTGCTTTTCTAACATTACTACTTATCACTTTTATTGTATTGATATGTGTTGGCTTAGTTAAAGTTTTATCGAAAACATTAAATGTTAGTGAGCTTTCAGTTCTTATTGGCTTGGTCGTATTTGTTTTTGGATATATGATGTTTGGCGGAGCAAATTCGATGGTTTATACAAATACTGTTCAAGCAATAATAATGATTGTTGTTGCTTTTATACTTCTCGGTTCCGGTTATAAACATTTTTCAGAAGGTGTTCACGGCTTTCTTGATAAACTATCAAGTATAGATCCTAATCTTATATTACCGGTTAACAGTAAAAGTTTTCTTTTCCGTGATTATTTTGAAATTATTTATGCGCAGATCGTAATTGGTATTGCAATAGTTTGTCAACCTCATATCATAACAAAATCTTTACTTTTAAAAACGGATAAAGATGTAAATAAATATTTAATAACTGCTGTTATTGTCCAAACATTATTTTTTCTGGTGGTAATAACAGGACTTTTTGCAAGAATTGATTTTCCTGATTTAATGGTAAACGGTGCTCCTTTAAAATTGGATGGAGTTATTTCCGCTTATGTTGTCCGTGAGTTTCCTGTTTACATTGGTTTAATAGTAGTTATGGGATTGATTTCGGCAGGAATTTCTACACTCGAGGGATTAATACAATCAATTTCTACTTCAATTACTGCAGATATTATTAAACCATTGTTTGGGAAATTTTTCCCGACGGATCAAAAGAAAAATTCATCAACAACAATTATGATAAACAGAATAGTAATTGTTGCAATAGCGATAGTTTCAATTTTACTTTCTTACGATCAGCTTATAAATCCAAAACTTAGTGTTGGTATTTTTGCACAAAATGGAGTTTATGCATATTTCGCCGCTGCTTTTGTTCCCATTTTATTTGGAATGTTTTTAAAAGACACTCCGAAGTCTGCAGTAATCACAGCATCAATTGTGGCTATAATTGTTCACTTTACTTATTTCTATGGAAATCTGCCCGTACCTTTTAGTATTGCAACGGGTCAAAACCCGGGAGTTTCCGGAGCAATTGCAATAACATTGTCCGTAATTGCAGGTGGATTGGTTTATCTTTTTACAAGGAGAAAGTCTGATGAACAACTTTCAAACTGATTGGCTAAATAAGTGGGCTAAATATACTCCAAACAGAATGTTCCTTCGTGAACATCAACGAAATATATTATGGAGTTATTCAGATTTTAATAATCGTACATGTGCACTTGCTGCTTATCTGATTGATCAATATAAAATCAAAAAGGGCGATCGGATTGCAATTTATTCTAAAAATAAATCTGAACATGTAATTCTTTTTCTCGCTTGTATCAAAATCGGTGCGATGTTAGTACCACTTAATTTTAGATTGATGCCCCGTGAGCTTGATATCTTAATTAATGATGCTGAACCAAAGTTATTTTTTTATGATGAAGAATTTTCATCACACATTCCAAAATTATCATCACTAACAAAAGTTTCAGTAGTTAATCCATTAACAGAAATATCAAAATTTTTGTTAGAAAATAATATTAAATCTAACTTCGTATCTAAAGATATTTTTTCGGAAAATGATCCTATAATGATTTTATATACAGCAGGAACTACGGGACTTTCCAAAGGAGTTATCATAACTCATAAAATGTTATTCTGGAATTCAATAAATACAGGATTAAGACTCGATCTCCATTCTAGTGATCACACACAAAGCTTTGCACCATTTTTTCACACAGGTGGATGGAATGTTTTATTTACACCATTTTTACATCACGGTGCTTCACACACATTGCTAACTCAATTTGATGCCGATTTAATATTGCAACTAATGGAGAAGGAAAAAGCTACGATACTTTTTGGTGTTCCAACAATGCTGCAAATGATGGCGGATTCTCCCTACTTCAATAAAGTTGATTTATCATCAGTACGATATGCAATTGTAGGCGGTGCCCCGATGCCAATTCCGTTAATTAATATTTGGCACAAAAAGGGTGTTTTCATACGGCAAGGATTTGGATTAACAGAAGTGGGACCAAATTGTTTTTCACTTCATCAGGATGATGCAATCAGAAAAAAAGGTTCCATTGGTTTTCCAAACTTTTATATCGATGCAAAAATAATGCGCGATGATAAAACTGAATGTGCAGTAAATGAAGTCGGTGAGTTGTGGTTAAAATCTCCCGTTGTAACTCCGGGTTATTGGCAAAATGAAAAAGCAACAACTGAATCAATTACAGATGGTTGGTTTCATACAGGCGATTTGGTAAAGCAGGATGAAGAAGGATATTTCTATGTAGTTGATCGTAAAAAAAATATGTTCATCAGCGGGGGTGAAAATGTTTTTCCTGCTGAAATAGAATCCTTTTTATACACAAATGAAAAAATAAAGGAAGTTGCAGTAATAGGAGTCGAAGATGAAAGATGGGGCGAAGTAGGAAAGGCTTACATCGTACTAAAGGATAATTGCTCGGCAAATGAAAATGAAATAATAGAATTCTGTAAAGGAAACCTTGCAAAGTATAAAATTCCAAAGTACATAGAGTTTTTAGAAGAGCTTCCTAAAAGTGAAGCGGGTAAAATTGATAAAAAGAAATTACTTCAATTGCACAAAGAATCAATAATTCAAAACAAATAATCAATCATTAAGGAGTTCTTATGAAACGCTTAGTAGTTCTTTTCTTTTTTGCTTCAATGCCATTATTATATTTGGCTTGCAGCAGCAGTGATGATAACACAGTTGTTACACCACCTGCACAGGATAAAATTGTAAACACCTGGATCTCGGAAGGTTCGGATGTTGCACCAGGATTAGTTGCCACTTTAAAAACTGTTAAAATCATTGCAACATTTAATTCAAACAATACATACACTGTTGTTGCTAAAGATAGTGCCGGTGCAGAAGTGACTTATTCAGGTACCTATACAGTATCAGAAAATTCCGGAACAACTATTAGATCAATTACACTTAACCAAACTGTTCCAACTTCGGTAACTTCACAAGGAATATATGAAGTCAATTCTGTTGGTCAATTAAAATATGAAGTTGTTCAGACATCTCCAGCAATACCAGGATTTTCTGCACCCGTTGCTTCTGAAGGATTTGGGAGTACTAAATACAATGGTACTGCATTAGGTGCTACGTGGGTTCAGGGATTCGCTCCAGCTAATCCAACAACCGAATTATTACTTGGTAACTGGGTTTCTGACGGCGCCAATGTTGCCCCAGGATTAAAAGCAACTCTAAAAACAAAAAAGATTGTAGCAACTTTCAATACAAACAATACCTATACCGTTGTTGCAACTGATAGCAGCAATTCAACTGTTACCTATTCAGGAACTTATACCACATCAGCAAATGCAAATACATCTATTAGAAATATTACTTTAAATCAGACGGTTCCTACATCTGTTACTTCTCAAGGAATTTACAGAGTAACGCTAAAAGATTTAAAGTATGAAGTAATTCAAACTTCACCTGCAATTCCGGGCTTTACAGCACCGGTTGCCGCCAGCGGATTTGGAAGCACAAAGTATAATGGCTTTGCTTTAGGTGCAACATGGATTCAAACTTTTGTTAAACAATAATTATTAAGTTAAGACGGCAAGTTTGTCTTGCCGTCTTTTTTTTAAAAAAATCGTTGGAGGTAAACCAATGAAATTAATTCCGATACTTCAATTTATAATTGTCGTGTTTTCTTTAAATCTTTACGCACAGAATTTTTCAGATACAAGATTACAGGACCCTGAACCAAAAGAACTTCAATTTATTGGTTATTCTTTTACAAGAATGACAACTTCAAATATCACCCCAACAAATGATATTCTCCAAGGACAAGTAATTGGAAGATTATTCGGGCAAAATTCAACAAATACAGTTCCACAAACTGCTCTTTATGCAGAACAAAGATTTGTTCCTATGTTCATTTATAAACCAGCAATTCTTGATGGTTATGCAACCTTCAGAGGGTTGTTTAAAATTGATTATACTTGGGGGGATCAGGCATATGGAATTGGAAATAATCGCGGTGGTGCTATTAATGCCGGACAGGTAAATCTTCAAACACTATTAGCCAACGTTGAAATCAAACCAAAGGATGCCGACTGGAATGTAGTTGTCGGTTTACAACGTTTATTTGATAACGTTCGTGACCCTAATGTAAATACTTTACAAACTGCTCAGACAAGCGGTTATAAATTATCTTTCTGGGGAACGCAGGCAGTTGGTATTAGTATGTTTGCAGATCTCTCTTCAATTACTAAAGGAAGAATCAGTTATTTCCAACTTTGGGAAAATGAAATTAGCAAAAATGATGATGTTGCCTTGTGGATGCTTGATGTTGAATCGCGTTTAAATCCATTGCTCGAAATCGGAGGAAGTATATGGTATGTTTGGGATAGAGCAAAGAATGCAGGAGGAATTTCTGTTTTGGGACAAGGTTTAACAAGCGCCCTGGCTGATTATAATGGTGCTACAAGAATTAGATTCCCCGGTGGTAATCAAAAATACCAAGCTGATCTTGGATGGATCGGAGGACACGCAGCATACAATAGAGATTTTTTAGCCGGAAGAATCTGGGCTGATGCATTTGCAATTGCCAATATTGGAATTATTGATACCGTTGGCACACAAACAAATAAAGCCGCCGATGTTTTTGGAATTACAGCTAATGCCAGCATAAATTATAAATATGGGCAAACCGCTAATGATAAAATTTCACTCGAAGCACTGTACACTTCTGGTGATGATAATGGAGTAAATGATGGAACCCTTAATAGCGTTATAACAGGAAATGTTTATGGATCGCCTGTAGGAATTTACAGCTCACACAGAGCTTTATTGTTATTCCCTGATCCACAAGTTATTAACCGCTACTATTCGGTTGTTCACGATATATCAAACATGGGACTTGGTGTAACCGCCGCATTTCTGAATTTTCAAAAGGATTTTATTCCAAATAGATTTTCTGGAAAAGTTGGTGTAGCAACTGCACTTTCTAATGTAAAACCAAACGGCGGAAGTAACTATATGGGCACTGAAGTCAACGTTGAATTCAAGTACAACCTAAAAGTATTTCTTACAGTTGGTGTAAGTGCAGGTTATCTGGCGCTTGGCGATTTCTTTAATGCACCTTCGGTTACTTATTCTAATACACGCCCAAAAGATCCATGGGTACTTTTTACAACACTTAGTTGGTTAATGTTTTAAGGAGGTGCAAGATGAAAACAAAATTATTAGTACTATTTATTTTTTCAATTTTATTGGTTGGATGCTCAAGCGGTTTTTATTGGGATGAACCGGAACTACAGTTTTCAGATATTAATTATGGCTTTTCAACAAAAACGGCTTTAGATAACCCTAAAATTGCTTACATTGATGAAGGAAAAGGAGATCAAACCATTATTCTTGTACACGGTCTTGCAAGTAATGCAGGATTCTGGCGATACAATATTCCAGAGCTCTCAAAAAAATATCGTGTAATTGCAGTTGATCTCCCGGGATATGGCAAATCGCAAAAAGGTGATTATCCATACACGCTATCTTTTTACGCTGATCAGATTAAAAAACTGATTGACGAACTTAAACTGAAAAATGTTGTTTATGTTGGTCATTCGATGGGTGGACAAATCGGGTTGATTTTTGCAATTAAATATCCTGCTGCCCTAAACAAACTAATACTTGCTTCACCAGCCGGATTTGAAAAATTTGATAGAGGTGAAGGTGATTGGCTCAGAAGCGTAATGACAATGAAAGGTGTTAAGTCAACTACAGAAGAAGGTATCAGAAGAAATTTAGCTATGAACTTTTATAACTGGAGTGATAAGTGGGAATGGATGGTCGAAGAAAGAGTTAGAATGAGAAAGGCAGCGGACTTTGATGAATTCGCTTATACTGTTGTAAGATCTGTTAATGCAATGCTTGATGAACCAACTTATGATAAATTGTCTCTTATCAAAACTCCAACTTTAATAATCTATGGAAAATATGATGGACTGATTCCTAATCCTTATCTTCATCCGGGATTCACATCCGATGTATTTGAAAAAGGAGCTAATAGTATCAGTAATTCAAAGCTTGTTCAGATTGATAATGCAGGTCACATGATTCAAATCGAAAAAGCTGACGAGTTTAACCAGACAGTTTTAGATTTCTTAAAGTAGAATATTTTTATGATGCTTCTCTAATAATGGGAAGCATCTTTTATTATGATTAATATTTTTAACCAACTCAAATATCCTTATCCAACTAAATTTATTACTATTATTGGATTTCAAATCGCTTTTATTGATGAAGGCAATTCTGAAAATGTCTTACTGTTTATTCATGGACTTGGCAGTTATCTAAAAGCATGGCAAAGAAATATTCCTGAATTAACCAAACATTTCAGATGTATTGCCCTGGATTTACCAGGATATGGAAAATCAAGTAAAGCTATTCATAGCGGTGAAGTAAATTTTTATGTTAAAGTTCTGAAAGAATTTGTTGATAAGCTTGGATTAAAAAATCTTACGCTTGTCGGTCATTCAATGGGTGGTCAAATTAGCTTATCATTTGCTATCAAATATCCTTATCAACTTAATAAATTAATTCTTGCTGCACCCGCGGGATTCGAAACATTTACTGATGAAGAAATTGAACTGTTTAGAAAAATTGTCAACCCTGATATAATATTCAGAACTTCAAATGAACAAATAAGATTTAATTATAAAATTAATTTTTATAATATGCCGCCTGAAGCCGAGGAAATGATCAGCGACAGAATTTTAATAAAAGAAGATCCCGAGTTTTATAATCACTGCACTGTTGTATCTAATTCTCTTTTTGGATTATTGAAGGCACCCGTATTTAATCAACTGGATAAACTTAATATATCAACTTTAATTTTGTTTGGACTTGAAGATTTATTGATACCAAATAAATCAGTTCACGATGCAACAACAAAAGAAATAGCAACACTCGGTGCATCAAAAATTAAAAACAGCAATTTGATATTATTAGATAAATGTGGACACTTTATTCAATTTGAAAAACCTGATGAGTTTAATAATGCTCTTATTTCATTTATTAACAATTAGTCTGATCAATTTTACAAATTAAAACAATCGGGGAATTTCTTCATCACATATTCTGCAATTAGTTCTGCGCTTTCTTCATAGCTTAGCTTGCCAGTATTTATAATCAGATGATAAAGTGTTACATCATCAGGATCACGAAAGAAGTGAGACTTTAGATATTTTTTTCTGCATTCTTCTTCTTTCTGAATATATTTCATTGCCTCAGTTTTAGAAACATTAAAAACTTCCTGAACATGATTAATTCTGTTTTCAATCGGAGCGACTAATCTTATATGAAAACTGTTTGGTAGCTTTGCTGTAATTACATTACTTCCCCTTCCAACTATAATAACTTTACCATATCGAGCAAGCTGCAAAATTATTTCAGTTGTTTTATGAACTATAGTCCATTCAGATGGCTTAACTCCCAATAGATCATTAACTGCATCTGAAATATGACTGTACTTATCCTCAACAATATAATTAGTAAATACTTTTGGCAGACCTATATCTTCAATTACTTTATGAATCAATTCTTTATTAAAATAAGTCCAGGGATTTTCAGGTTCTTTAGTTTTTTTTTGTAAAAGATTTATAATTTTTTCAGATACTTCATAAGATCCTGATCCTGTCTGGCGAGAGATTGTGATGCAGGGATAAATGTATTTCTTTTTTTCTGATTCCTGTGAATGCTGCCTGATATATTGTTTACACTTTTCGTAAGCTCCTACTGCTAACATAATAACACCCTCCTTCCGTTTTATAAATAAAATCAGAACCTGAGTGCCGTCAAAAAATATTTTTTAATCTATATATAGTATAAACTTATTTTTTAAATTGTCAATAAGTTTTATAAGTAAAATTTGATTTATGCGAACCAGCTTTTAATCTTTTCTAATTCCTTTCCATTGTGTGAAAGGTGGAAAAACTCATTTTTAGTTTTATCATAATTATAATCTTTTCCCCACTCTGATGCGTTATCAACAATTTGTTTTATACCATTCAAAGTAATATCCAATTCTTCATCCGTCATAGTTGGATGAACAGACATTCTTACCCATCCGGGTTTTTCAGAAAAATCACCATGATTTATTTTATCAGTAATTCTTTTTGATCTGTTTGGATCAACATGTAACAGATAATGCCCATACGTTCCTGCACATGAACATCCGCCTCTAACCTGCACACCAAAACGATCATTTAATAGTTTAACGATCAAGTTGTAATGAATATTATCAACATAAAATGAAATAGCACCTAAACGTTCTTTAATATTACCAGCAAGAACATGAAGATTTGGTATTTTTTCTAATTCGGCTAAAGCATGATGCACAAGCTCATCTTCTCTAGCACGGATTTTTTCAACAGTCATTTCTTCTTTTAACTTTATAGCTAAAGCGGCTTTAATCGTCTGCAAAAACGCAGGCGTACCGCCATCTTCTCTTAATTCTATGTTCTCAACAAATTTGTGTTGCCCCCACGGATTTGTCCAGTCAACTGTTCCACCACCAGGTAAATCAGGCACTTTATTGTGATACAATTTTGAATCAAAAACCAGAACACCCGGAGTGCCCGGACCGCCAAGAAATTTGTGTGGTGAAAAATATATTGCATCAAGTTTTGCTTCCGGATCTTCAGGATGCATATTGATATCCACATAAGGAGCAGCACAAGCAAAATCAACAAAACAAAATCCACCATTTTGATGCATTAATTTTGCTAATTCATAGTAAGGCGGTTCTATCCCTGTTACATTTGAGGCAGCAGTAAAAGCACCAATTTTTAATTTACGATTTTTATACTTCTCTAATTTTTCCTTAAAATTGTTCAGATCAACCAGACCATTTTTATCAGGATCAATCGTAACAACATCAGCAATTGTTTCTAACCATGTAGTTTGATTTGAATGATGCTCCATATGTGTGATGAAGACAACGGGCTTTAATTCTTCAGGCAGTTTTACAAAATCAATTAGCTGTTCTGGAATTCTTAATCCTAAAATTCTCTGAAACTTACACGCCACAGTAGTCATACCTGAGCCAGTAGTAATTATCACATCATCTTTACCAGCATTAACATGATTTTTTATAATCTTATGAGCTTCGTGATAAGCCAAAGTCATTGTGGTGCCGGTTACACTTGCCTCGGAGTGTGTGTTGCCAACAAGCGGACCAAATGTATTGCAAATTTTTTCTTCTATGGGTTTGTACAATCTTCCACTTGCGATCCAGTCGGCGTAAACAATTTTCTGTTCACCATAAGGACCAATAAAAGTTGTATCAATCCCTATAATATTTTTTCGGAACTTTGAAAAATAATTTTCTAAATCAGACATTTTTTAATTCCATAATTCTTTAGATGAAATATAATATATTGTCCTCTGGTAATCAGTAGATTTTTTCGTTTGTCAGATTTATTTAAATTAGATTTAAAATAATTATTCATTAGAAATACTATGAAGATGCTATATCAATCTTGTTTAATAATTTTTTTATTGATCACATCAATAACTATTTCAGCTCAAAATCAAAAAATCAATTTCAGTAAAGTTGACTCAATAATTGAAAATGCTATAATTGATCATGCTTTTCCTGGTGCACAGCTTTTGATCTGGAAGGATGGAAAAACCATCTATGAAAAACCTTTTGGTCATTTTACTTATGATAAAAATTCCCCGAAAGTTACCAACTCTACATTGTTTGATCTTGCATCGGTTACAAAAGTTATTGCAACCACAACAGCCGCAATGATCTGTTATGATAGAAAACTTTTTTCGCTGGATGATCCGGTTGTTAAATACATACCGAAATTTGGTGTTAATGGCAAAGATAAAATCACAATAAAAAATTTATTATTGCATAATTCTGGTTTACCTGCATTTAAAAAGTTTTATGAATTTTGTTCTTCTGCTGATGACGTACTTAAAGATATTTATTCTTCAAAACTGGAATATCCGACCGGTGAAAAAATGGTTTACTCCGATTTAGGAATAATCACTCTGGCAAAAATAATTGAGAAAGTAACCGGCAAAAGATTTGATAAATTTTGTAAAGATGAAATCTTTGCTCCGTTAAAAATGAAATCTACCTTGTTTAATCCGCCCGATTCATTAAAAAAATTCTGTGCACCAACTGAAGTTGATAATTACTGGCGAAACAGACTACTGCAAGGAGAGGTACACGACGAAGCTTCGGCAATGTTAAATGGTATTGCTGGTCATGCCGGATTGTTTTCAACTGCTTCAGATATCGCAAAACTGATGAGTGTACTTATAAACAATGGAATGAATGATGGAAAATTATTTATAACCCCGGAAACTGTTAAATTATTTACGAAAAGATTTTCTGAGCAAAGTTCACGAGCGCTTGGCTGGGATACAAAATCTGAAACCGGTTCATCCGCTGGTGATTTTTTCTCTCCAAACTCTTTTGGTCATACAGGTTACACAGGAACTTCTGTTTGGGTAGATCCAGAAAGAAAACTTTTTGTAGTGCTTTTAACTAATCGCGTTTATCCAACAAGAGAGAATCTAAAAATTTCTAAAGTGAGACCCGAATTACATAACGCTGTTATAAAATCAATAGAAAAAGACTGATGAGAAAATTTTTACTTACAAGAACAAACATTGGACTTTCAAGTTTTGTGGTTTTACACTTTTTGCTTCTGTTTATAAGCACAGAAAATTTTGATATAAAAAAATCTTTTTCATCAATTATCGTTGATAATAAAAAAGATGAATTACTAAAAGAAAAAATCGGAGCTTTTGAACTGGATAAGGAAGATGTTCAGTGGGTGGAAACTACTTTAAACTCAATGCCGCTTTATGAAAAGTGTGCACAGGTTTTTATGCCTGCAGTTTTTGGAAATAATCTTGATACATCTTCGTATGAATTTAAGAACACTCTGGACTTAGTTAAAAACCATGGCATTGGTGGAATTGTAATTTCAACCGGTGGAATAACGGAAACAGCAACAATGCTAAATGAATTGCAAAAAGCTGCAAAGATTCCATTACTTGTTTCCGCTGATTTTGAAAATGGTGTTGGAATGCGAATAAAGGATGCAAATGTTTTTCCTCAAAACATGGCTCTCGGGGCAACTGATAATCCGGAATATGCTTATGAGGTTGGCAAAGCCATTGCAACTGAATCAAAACTACTTGGTGTTAATATAAATTTCGCTCCCGTTGCAGATATAAATAATAATTCTGAAAACCCTGTAATCAATCTCAGATCATTTTCTGAAGATAAAGATATTGTTTATGATTTCTGTTCGAGGTTCGTTGAAGGAACAACAGATGGTGGAATAATTGCAACTGCAAAACATTTTCCGGGACACGGTAATACTAAAATAGATTCACATAAAGATTTGCCGGTTATAACGGGAACGAAAGAATATCTTTTTGAAAATGAATTAAGTCCTTTCATAAAACTTATTGATGATGGTGTAAAAGCAATAATGATTGGACATTTAAGTGTTCCTGCGTTTGAATCACAAAATAATCTTCCGTCTTCTCTTTCATACAATATCATTACGAAGCTATTAAAAGAGCAGCTCCGCTTTGAAGGACTGATTATAACAGATGCTCTTGATATGAAAGCAGTAACAAATTACTTTGATCCCGCTAAAGCTGTTGTAAAGGCATTTAAAGCCGGCAATGATATTTTACTGATGCCTCCAGATATTAAATTAGGAATTAAAGCACTTTACGATGCAGTAAAATCCGGTGAGATTACAGAAGAAAGATTAAATGAGAGTGTTAGAAAAATTTTAGCGGCAAAAAGATGGCTAAAACTTTATCAAAGAATAAATAAAATTTCTGATAATCTTGTTCAGCAGATTCAAATTCCTCAACACATTCAGCTTGCAAAAGAGATTGCGGAAAATTCAGTTACAATTGTAAAAATGGAATCGGGATTATATCCAATAAATCCAAATGAATTTAAAAATCCTCTGATAATAAATATTACAAACAGAAGAAATTCATCTGAAAATATTTTTGAACAAGCCATTAAAGAAAAATTTAATAACTTTAACAGCATAACACTTTCGTCAACCAGTAAAAAATCAGAATTTGCTGCTGCAAATAATCTTGCATCAAAAAGTGATTTAATATTTATTGCTTCCTATTTTACTCTGCGTACAAACGGAAATGGAATTGTGATGCCTTATTCTCAAATGGAATTTATCAATAACATTCTTTCATCTGACAAAAAAGTAATTTTTATAAGTTTTGAAAATCCTTATATACTTACAATTTTTCCTGAAGCTAAAAATTATATATGTACTTTCAGCGATGTTCCCGTTTCACAAACTGCCGCGCTGGATTTGCTTATGGGATTGCATAAACCAACCGGAATTCTGCCTGTCAGCATTCCTTACACAGGATTTGACTTAGGTTATAAATGGCATCTGAATAATTAGTTAAGTAAGGAAGTTTATATGAAAAAAATATTTCTTCTGTTGTTTGTTTTTGCTTTTACAATTTCGTGCAACTCTAATCAAATTAAAGATAGTAGTGCAATCAAACTTCCGGCGGGATTTAAAATTGAAATTTATGCTTCCAACATTCCCAATGCCCGATCAATGGCGCTTAGCCCATCCGGAATCCTTTTTGTTGGATCGCGCAGCGCCGGAAATGTTTATGCTCTGCTTGATAATAATAAAGACAATAAAGTTGATGAGGTAATTACAATCGCGTCAGGACTTGATATGCCAAATGGTGTCGTTTTGAAAGATGGTGATTTGTACGTAGCAGAAGTAAGTCGAATTATAAAATTTGAAAACATTGAAAACACTTTTAGAAATCATCCTTCATTTAAAATTGTACGTGATGATTTTCCGAAAGATAGAAGCCACGGTTGGAAGTTTATAAAATTTGGTCCTGATGGAAAACTTTATGTTCCGATTGGCGCACCTTGTAATATTTGTTTAAGAGAAGATGATCCACGTTACGCTTCAATAACAAGAATGAATGCTGATGGAAGTGATTTTGAAATTTTTGCAAGAGGAATCAGAAACACTGTGGGATTTGATTGGCATCCTGTAACTAAAGAATTATGGTTTACTGATAACGGGCGTGATATGCTCGGAGATAATATTCCGCCTGATGAATTAAACTGCGCTCCAAAGATTGGATTACATTTTGGATATCCTTATCTGCACGGCAAAAATATTCTTGATCCGGAATTCGGTTCTAAAGCTGATACATCTCTGTTTACAAAACCGGTTCAAGAGCTTGGTCCTCACGTTGCTGCACTTGGGATGGAGTTTTATACAGGAGATATGTTCCCGGCAGAATATAAAAATCAAATTTTTATTGCAGAGCATGGTAGCTGGAACAGAAGTGAAAAAATCGGTTACAGAATTTCTTTAGTGAGATTAAACGGAAATAAAGCTATAAGCTATGAAACATTTGCAGAGGGCTGGCTTAAAGGAGATAATGTTTCCGGGCGTCCGGTGGATATTGAATTTATGCCCGATGGTTCTATGCTTGTATCTGATGATTATGCAAATTGTATTTATAGAATAACTTATCAATAGGAATTTATCATTTTGAATATCGAATAATGATTAACGAATTAAGAATTTTGAATTTATATTTTCACTTCTAAAATCATTATTCCTTGTTCGATATTCATTATTCAAAAGTGATTTTAAACAATGCTAATACTCCTTAACAAACCATTC
Source organism: Ignavibacteriaceae bacterium (assembly GCA_036796535.1). Classification (GTDB taxonomy): domain Bacteria; phylum Bacteroidota; class Ignavibacteria; order Ignavibacteriales; family Ignavibacteriaceae; genus IGN3. The sequence continues at coordinate 9,101 of DAIRCT010000026.1, read as the reverse complement.
AATGTTCTTTGTCAATTTACAGATAAAGAAGGAAGAAAAAATTTATCGGATTTTATTCCATTTAAAAATGTTTACGCTGCAGGCAGACTCGATTATGACAGCGAAGGTCTTGTTATTTTAACTGATGATGGAAACCTTCAGAATAAAATATCTGACCCAAAACATAAACTGGCAAAAACATATTGGGTTCAGATTGAAGGAGTACCAAATGAAGAAGCGCTTTACAAATTACGCAAAGGTGTTCTGTTAAAAGATGGAATGACAAAACCAGCCAAAGTTAAACTGATCAATGAACCGAAAGTTTGGGAAAGAACACCAGCAATCCGGCAGAGAAAAAATATTCCAACAAGCTGGATTGAGTTATCAATTACTGAAGGAAGAAACAGACAAGTAAGAAGAATGACCGCTGCTATTGGCTATCCGACATTAAGATTAATCAGATATTCAATTGGTGAATGGAATATTGATGGGCTGGAAGTTGGGAAGTATTTGGTTGAAAAATAATAACTTTATAGATAGGATATTTCTTGGGTACTAATAACAGACTTAGTTTTTTATAATTAAAAGCTAAATAATTTTAATACGCAAAAGACTAATAGTCAATTAATGAGAATTTCCAAACAGTTCATTAAAGGATGAGTATTTTATACGGGACTTATTTTCATCTTTTTTGGGTTTCCTAAACACAAAAAGATGTTCGTGCATTATTAAATAGAAATTGTACTTTGCTGCGCTGTGAACCCATCTTTTTGAATAGACACAATTATGCTGTGCTTTTATTATTTCTTCTTTAAGAACAAAACCTGTTTTAAGAAATGTTTGAAGAAGATAATATGATAGAGGAATATAATGTTGCGCCTTGCGAGTATCCCCTATTAAAATTGCACAATAATTGTCTTCTTTTAAACTAAACGATTATGCTTCTTCCCATTAAGGAATTATTATTATTTCTTGGTCAATGATAACTTTAGCACCAGATAAATTAGTTAATAAATCAAAATCTTGTTGATTGTTTTCGTTAAAAAAAATTACCATCATTTCACAACTATTAGGATTTGATAATACACTTTTTAGCGTCTTGGGATTAAAGAACCATCGACCCTCATCATCATATTTGGCTTTGATTATTCTGATCATAAAAACTATTAAATTCATTAAATCAGTTCTGTTAAACTACTTGCTCAATTTCCCAATAAGAATAGAAATAGTTTTCGAGAAATTCTTCTATTTTCCATTTAATTTCAATAGAATCTATTCCAGTATCATATAATATTTTACCACCCCAATAAATTAAATGTGTAGCTTTCAAAAAGCCATTGCTAATTGAAACTTCAAAAACTTTACCTCGATTCAGTTTTAAGAGATTAATTAATTCATTTGTAGAGACTTTATTCATTTGTAAACCCCAGGTCTTAATGTTGATAATTCAAATAATTTTGAATGATAACTGGAAAGACTATTGTATTCTATAAATTTTACTCTATCACGAATTGAATCAAAAGCGTAAGAGGCTAATTTGGATTTGAATTCTCTTTCTCTTGCTTTATCTGCAACAATATTAAAATGAGTATTAAAATCTTGTAGGTATAAAAATTTCATAAGTGAATTTTGTATATCAGTAGAATGTTCAACTTCAAAAATAGAACTTGGAAATTTCCTCTTGTTAAACCAGCAGACATCAACGGTATTAACTTTCTTAATTATATGTTCATAAGTAAAGTTATAAAATTCATTCACTGTTGAATACTCTTTAAGTGGTTTCGCCAAATACATCTTATTTTTATCTTGGTTAGGAATAAAAGTCTCGTATCCTTCAAGATTTCCAACCTCAACAAGTAATCCTTGATAATAAGAATGGTTAAATTCATTTTCTTTCTGTTTTGAACTTTTACCATCGATTGAAAAATTTTTTAGGACTAAATCTTTGTGTGAATTTAGTGCCCATAATCCTGGTTTTATTTTAAAAAAATATCTTCTGTCTTGAACAATTCTTCGAATACTAGCAAAAGGTGTTTTTGTTTTCCAATCCGTTACATCAACTATTTGATATAATTGACCAAGTGTTGCAAATCCACCCCTATCATCCATTGCCTTTATAACCGCCTCATACTGCTTCATTAAAAGTCCTTTATGAATTTTTTATTTAGCTGTAAAATTTCAATCACTCTCTCTCGGTGGAGATAAAAACTTTTTCTTAATCATAAATGATAAATAGACAATCATTATTCCAACAATAATTACGGCAATAGCAGGAATAAATATAGCAATGGCAGATAATGCAATTGAGCTGCCGGCTTCTGCTGTTGAAACAACAGGATTACCCGCGCCTCCAGTAAGTGCCGATGATTTTAATCTTATCATTCCTGTAGCAGCGTGAATTGTTCCAGCAATTCCACCGCCGGCAATTAATGCAAGAGACCATTTAATAAGTGGTGGAAAATCTGTTACAACAGCACCGGATAAAATTATTCCAGCTAAAATTGCAAGCGGGTGATTTATTGCATCCAGCATATTATCAACCCAGGGAATGTAGTAACTAAAAATCTCCACTACAGTGGCAACGGAAAAAAGTATTAATGCCGGTAATGTTCCAATCCAGGTAAAGTAAGTTGAAAGTTGAAGATTGCCTGTGTAAGCGGCAATTGAAACTATAAGAAAAGGAATAAATATTCTGAATCCAACCGCGGCTGCAAGACCTACTCCTACGAATATGCTAAGTATTAAATCCATAATAATTATTTTTTATTTTTCGTAACACAGTCCGCCGTGGCGGATTATTCTGTGATTTATTCTTTTCTTATGAAAACGCAGAATGAATTCTGCGCTACGATGTTCAATTTAATAGCTCATATTTGTAAGCTTTACTTTACCACGGAAAATCCAGTAAATACTTATTGTGTAAGCAAGCACAAAAGGAATTCCAATCAAAGCAATTATCAACATAATTTTTAACGTTGCCTGGGATGAAGCTGCATTATAAATATTTAGACTATTTGCAGGATTATTAGAAGCATAAACTATATTTGGAAATATTCCGAATGCAAATAATGCCAGCAGCGCCACAATTGATGCACTTGATGAGAGGAATGCAAAAAAATCTTTTCCCTTTGAAATTTCTCTTGGGATGTTTGCAATAGCCAGCATATTTAAAATTGCAAGAATAAAAAGTGCAGGGAAATCTTTAAAATGCTGAACCATATGTGGATAGTAAATTAATGTAGCCATTGTTGTGGTAATGTAGCATATTATAAAAAAGATTATTGTATTGTTTATCCATCCTCTTAATTTGTTGTGCAGTTCACCTTCTGTTTTCATCACACCATAAATTGCTCCGTGCATCATAAATAATGCAACAGTTGTAATTCCAACAAGAACAGTATAAGGATTAATCATACCCCAGAACGTTCCTATAAATTCTTTATCTGTTCCGATTGGCACACCGGTTATAATATTTCCAAGTGCAACTCCTGCAAGAAAAGCTATCAATATACTTGCAACACTAAAAGCAATATCCCACATTTGTCTCCACCATTTCATCGGTTGCTTACTTCTAAACTCAATTGCAACAGCACGAAAGATTAGCATAAAAAGTAAAAGCATAAGTGCATTGTAAAAACCAGAAAACACCGTGGCATAAACATGTGGAAAAGCCGCAAACAATGCCCCGCCGCCTGTAACTAACCAGACTTCATTACCATCCCAAACAGGACCAATTGCATTTATCATTGTTCGGCGTTCAAGATCATCTTTAACTAAAAGATGAAGTGCCCCAATACCAAGATCAAAGCCATCAAGTATTGCATATCCGGCTAAGAGTATTCCAATTAAAAAAAACCAGATTGTATTTAAATCAAAGGTAAATTCCATAACACTTTCCTTTACGCTTTTGGATGTCCGATCTCAGAAGGTATTGAATCAACATCTTCCGGACCGTGTTGAATTTTTTCATTTAACAGATATAAAAACAGAATAAATAATCCTATGTAAATAAGAGTAAAAAGTATTAACGAAAACCAGACTTGTCCTGCTTCAACAGCTTTGGATAATGCTTCAGATGTTCTTAATAATCCATAAACTATCCATGGCTGTCTTCCAACCTCGGCAGTAATCCAGCCAAGCTGATTTGCTATCTGTGGTAGTAAAACTGAAAAAACAAAAATCCATAATAGCCATTTTTGTTTGAAGAGTGTTCCTCGCCACCAAAAGAATATTCCGATTAAACTAATTGCAATTAACATCATACCAATGGCAACCATTAAATGATAAGATTGAAAAACAATATTAACCGGAGGTCTTTCATTTTCCGGAAAAGAATTTAGTCCTGTTACTTTTTGATTAGTGTCCCAGCCAATCAGATAACTTAGCATTCCGGGAATTGCAACTCCAAAATTAACTTCTTGATTATCCTGATTAACCCAGCCAAATAAATAAAGGGGTGCATTTGTTTGATCATCAAAAATTGCTTCCATTGCCGCAAGCTTTGCCGGTTGATTTTTACTAACTCCGACAGCACTTTTATCTCCGGTAAATAATTGATACAAAGATGCTATCATCGCAACAACCAACGCAATTTTAATTGATGATTTTGCAAATCGTATGTGCCTGTTTTTAATAAGATAAAAAGCACTTATACTTATTACCAGAAAAGCTCCTGCAAGCCAGGCTCCTGATAAAACGTGAGTTAATCTATCAACAGAAGAGGGATTAAAAACCATTGCCCAAAAATCCGTAATCTCTGCGCGGGCATTCATCCCATCTCCAACTATATGAAATCCTGATGGAGTTTGCTGCCAGGAGTTTGCAACCACAATCCAAACCGCACTAAACATTGAACCTAAAGAAACCATAATAGTTGAGAAGAAGTGCATCTTGGGTCCTACTTTATCCCATCCAAAAACAAGCACAGCAAGAAAACCGGATTCGAGAAAGAAAGCAAATATTCCTTCAGCAGCAAGAGCGCTTCCGAAAACGTCTCCAACAAAGCGGGAATATGTTGCCCAGTTTGTTCCAAATTCAAATTCCATTACAATGCCTGTCGCAACACCTATCGCAAAGGTTAACGCAAAAACTTTAACCCAAAACTTTGTTAAATTTTCAAAAAATTTATCTTTTGTTTTTAGATACATCCCTTCCATAATTACGAGCAGGATGCCTAAGCCAATAGTTAAAGGTGGGAAGATGTAATGAAATCCGATTGTAAAAGCAAACTGTAAACGGGAAAGTATTTCTACATTCATAACAACCTGATGTTTTTTATTAATTAAAAATTACCGAAAATTAATTTCATTAGAAATAAATTTTTATTTATTCTTTTCTAATTATTGTCAAATACTGATTATTTATTTTCTCAGACTATTTTACAATATGCCACTGTAAATTATTTTTTATCAAAAAGATTTATTCTTTTTGAGAACTCCGAGGCAAAGTCATCAAACATTTTGGCAACTTCAATATTTTGAGTCGCCTTTTTATAAGTATCACCAAGCTTTAATACTATTTGATAAAAATGAAGATTCATATCATCAACAAGCATGTCTTTTGTCCAGAGATCGATTCCTAATGTTACATTATCTTTTTTATCCCACAGAGAAAGCAATAATGTTTTCGCTTCCTTTAAGCCCTCAAAGTCAGCATCATCTGCCTGCCACTCAATTTTTTCCGGCATATTTTTTTCATCAAGATGGATTAAAAATTTTATTTCAGATTTTTTGCTCATATAATTTCTTTCTAAATTCTAATTAATACTTCTGATATTTAGCAAATCCATTTTTAACTAAAACATCATTAACGTTTACAAAATTCCCTTTATCATCTTCCAACCAAATTTCACCGAGATATCTGCCGTATTTTTCTTTTTTATCTTTAATTGTTTCTATAAAAATTTCCTTATCAAGAATTAAAGAACGCAGATAATCCCGACTTTTTAATCCTTTGGTTCTTTCAGTTCCTTTTAATTCCGGTGCGTTAATTCTATTTAACCTAACCTTTTCTCCTTTTATCCAGGTGTGAAGTCCAAGATCAATATCAATTGTGCAGGTATCGCCATCATAAACTTCAACAACTTTGGCTTTATAATGGTATAAAACTTTTTCCATTTTAGCTCCTTTTGTTTTATGTTGCTCACAGTAATTTTAAGTTAAAGTAAAATTAAAAGGATAAAAATTGAAAGTAAAAGCATTACCTCTATTAATATTAATTTTTTCATCAATAACCTTTTCACAAGTTGATTTTACAATTGGTGGATCAGTTGGCGGTGGTTCATTCAGCGGAAACTCTTTATCTGTTGGCAGCTTTACTACCAGCTTATATGCCGAAGCAAACATACCTTTGTTTGAAGAAGTGTATCCAAGGGCAAGCTTTATTTTTACAAAAGATCTTAATGCTGTTTTACCAAACACAAGAAAACCATATTATCCTTATTTGATGGGAGTTTCAGTAAAAGGTGTTACTTATCAATTTTTTGAGAACAAAATATTTTTAGAAGAAGGCGTGGGATTGCTTGCTCTTAATGATCGGACTTTTATTGATACAAATGTTTGGGATTATGGAATAGTGCTTTCGCTATCTGCCGGCTATGATTTAAGAAATTTTAATCTTAAGGGATTTAAACTCGGGCTTGGAGCAGAGTACGGAATTACATTTTTCAATACGCTGCCTAAGTATTCCTCTTTTCATTTGTTTGTTCATTACAGTATTTAATATTTCATATAAATATCTTGCCCTTTAAAACAACAAACCCAATTTCTTAAAGAAATTGGGTTCGTTTTGTAATTAAATGAGAGAATCCTAATCAGTAATTTTACCATTCTTCAATTCATCACTTAATCTTTTTAACTTATAAACTTTATCAATCGCTTCCCACATTCCCATTGAATGGACAGAAACAGTTCTGTTTTGTTCTGTTGTAAAGATAAAGCTGCCGGGCAAGCTTTGAATATTTCCATCGAATGCTAAACCAACAATCTCAGCTTTTTCATTAATAACAGGGCTGCCGGAGTTTCCTCCAATTATATCATTGGTTGATACAAAGTTAAATGGAGTTGATAGATCAAGTCCCGCAGGCGGTGTTGCCCATCTTTCGGGCAAGCTCCACGGAAATACTTTTCCCTGTCCGTAATAACGATCATACATTCCATAAAAAGTTGTAAATGGCTGTGCATAAGTTCCGTTATATGGATATCCTTCTACTACACCATCAGCTAATCTTAATGTAAAAGTAGCATCAGGTGGAATTGAAGTTCCATAAACTTTAAATAAAGCAACTCCTAATTGTTGAGAATAAGCTGATTCAACTTCTGTAAGTTCTTTTGCTTTTTTAGAATATTTATCTGATAAGTCTTTGGAATTAAGAACGAAGTAAATAAAAGGATCATCTGAATTAAGGACTGCATCCGGACCTTTTGCTATTAGTGCCTTAATATTTTCTAAATTAGTTATTTGGGAATGATCCAAAACATATTTCAATGCTTCTGCACCTTTTTTACCGCCAGTAAACTTTCTTACCAATGGATCATTTTCACCAAGATATTTCTGAAATGTTTCTATCTTCTGTGCAAGCAGTGCATTGTTCATCTCATAATCAAAATCCTGAGGAATTAGAGATGCTAATGTATTATTCAATTCATCGCCGACATATAAATCATCTCTCTCATTCTCTGGTAATTTAAGATTCTCAGCAATCTTAATAACTTCATCAGCAATAAAGAAATATTGTGGTGTGGTAAATCTATTCATGCTCAAAGCAAAATTTTGGTTTGTAATTTCACTAAGCTGTTTACGTATATCAGCGATCTTATCCCATAAGTCACCATATTTTTCACGTAACTTAGGATCCGCATTAACCGATGCGCGAAAAGTTTTTTCAAAATCTTTTTTACGCTGCATCAAAACCGGATCTCTAAGTCCTTCAAGCATACCTGTAATAGATTTGAGTGAATTATCAAATCCAAAAATTCTATCTTCAAGTTCAGCTTTACGGCTTGGATCCTTTTTAAGCATATCCTTGTACATATCTGAAAGAGTTGTAAGCAAACTAATAGTTCTTGGATATTGATAATCTCTTGCATACTCTAATTGAGCAACAGTATTTAATCTATCTGTGTTTCCGGGATTACCGACAACAAAAACCGGTTCGCCAACAGCGGCACCTTTTTCACTCCATTTAAAGAAATCTTTGGTTTTTAATGGTTTACCATTTTCATCATAAACTCTGAAGAAACTAAAATCTAAATTAAATCTTGGATAAGTAAAGTTATCCGGATCTCCGCCAAAAAATCCCATTTGATCTTCCGGAGCTAAAACTAATCTTACATCATTATATCTTTTATATCCGTAGAGTGAAAATTTACCGCCATTATAAAGTGGAGTGATAGAAACTTTGAGCCCGGTGGCTTTGGCTTCTCTATCTTCGATTTGTTTAATGATATCATCTTCAAATTTAGCGCGTTCTTCATCAGTAGTAGCTTTATTAATTGCATCTATCACTTCATCGGTAACATCTTTAAATAAAACCAACTGATCAACATACAACCCGGGGACAGGTCTTTCATCCTCAAGTGTCTTTGCAATAAATCCGGTTTCGTGCAGGTCTTCTCCATCTTTAGCAACCTGAGTTATGCTTTGCCTTGCGCAATGATGATTTGTCATTACTAATCCATCTTCTGATACGAAAGAAGAAGAACAATAGTTTGCAAAACGTAATGCTGACATTCTAACATGTTCCAACCATGATTGGCTTGGTTGAAAATTGTATGCGGTTTTGAAATATTCCAAAGGTGGATATTCAAAGGTCCACATTTTTCCGGTATCAAATTTTCCTGCTTTTACGGTGTCAAGATTTACCCAACTTTCTGTTTGAGCAGCAACATTTAATGAGAAAACAAAACTGAAAAGGAAGAGTGCGAGCAAAAGCGGCTTAAAGAATTTTCCAGAAAGGTATTTCATAATTTTTACCCTAAATATGTTTGTATGTTTTTAACTAAAAATAAAAACCAAAAATAAATAAAAAATCCTTTTATAAGCCAAACAAATGATGAGTGGACATATAAAAGGATAAACTATTTGAGCAGAGATAACAATTAATCTGATTAAATATTAAAAAA
>DAIRCT010000025.1:0-39437 GCA_036796535.1 Ignavibacteriaceae bacterium | reverse complement strand
TAAAAAATTTATTCCGGCAGTACCATATTTTTTTGTATTACAACGATACCTGTCTCAGTTACGGTAAATTTTTTCCTGTCGCCGTCAAGATCAAAACCAATTTCATAACCTTCGGGTATTTTAACATTCTTATCGATTATAGCTCTGCGAATCCTTGCATGTCTTCCAACCACAACATTATTCATAATTATAGAATCAGTAATATATGAGTAACTATTAATCTTTACATTTGGACCAAGCAAAGATCTTTCAACCAAACCTCCGGATACGATTGTACCATCGCAAACAAGCGAGTTAAGTGTTCTACCAACTCGTTCACCTTCGTGCGAAACAGTTTTTGCCGGTGGATATTGATGTTGATGCGTTCTTAAAGGCCATTCCGGATCGTAAAGATTAAACTCCGGTGTAACACTTATCAAATCCATATTTGCAGCATAGTAGCTATCAATCGTACCAATATCTTTCCAATAGGGCTGACTTTTTTTATTCTCATCCAGAAATTTATATGCAATAACTTTATGTCCGGTTTCAATCAAGTAAGGAATTACATCATGTCCAAAATCATGATTTTTTATTTTCTTTGCTTCCATTTCAAGAAGAACATCTTTTAAAGTATTTGCATTAAAAACATATATTCCCATATTAACAAAGGAGTAGCCCGGATTATCAGGAATTTCAGGTGGTTTAGAAGGTTTTTCAATAAATGAATTAACGTTGTACTCTTCATCAACTCCAACTATACCAAATCTCGTTGCTTCTTCTTTTGAAACTGTAATTGAAGCTATTGAGAGGTCGGCGTGTTTATCAATGTGATTATCAAGAAATCTTAGATAATCCATTTTGTATATATGATCGCCGCCAAGAATCAGAACCCATTTAGCTTTTTTATCTGAAACCAAATTAAGGTTTTGATGGATTGCATTTGCTGTTCCTAAGTACCATTCGTTATTTAATTTTCGTTGTGGTGGAACAGAGTAAATAAATTCTCCAAGCTCGGGATTAAAAATACTCCATGCCTCGTAAAGGTGCATGTTTAGGGAATCGGACTTATATTGAGTTAAAACATAAACTCTTCTTAAACCAGAGTTTAAACAGTTTGACAGAGCAAAATCTATTATTCTGTATTTACCTCCAAATGGAACTGCTGGTTTGCCTCTAAATAGAGTTAGCGGGGAGAGTCTTTCCCCTTGACCGCCGGCTAAGATTACAGTAATTGTATCTCTTAGTACTGAAGAACCGGGTGATACCATATTCTCTCCAAAATTTGTACTAAAATATATTGAATTATGATTTGTTTGGCAATTAAACAAATCATTAAATTTTTTTTAACTTTGATGAACAATTTTTGGTTATTAACTATTTCTCTTTACAATTTATTCTTCAAAAGTAACAATGAAACTATATTTAACGATTATTTTTTTCGTCTTTTCTAATTATTTACTGACTTTTGGTGCTGTAGATGGAGACAAAAAAAATTTAGTTTCTGCTATTCAAAAACAGTTAGATGTTCTTCATTATAATTTGAAAATTAATCTTTTAACAGATAAAAAAATAATTGAATGTGTGGATGAAATTACCGCAATACCTACTATTAAAGATTTGAAGCAGATTGAATTTAATATTTATGATAATCTTAATGTTAGTGAAGTTTTATTAAACGGACTTAACTCTGATTATTCAAGAAAGAACAACAAAATTTTTATCAATTCAATTCAAGAACTTAATGATACTTTTGTTGTAAAAATAAAATATAGCGGTAAACCAAAACGGGCAGGACTTGATGGCTTTGTCTTTGGAGAAGTGAATGGTACAAATTTAATTTATAATATTAGCGAGCCAACTTACGCATCCACCTGGTTTTTGTGCGATGATGATCCTGCTGATAAAGCTTTGCTTGATATAGAAATTACTAATGATTCGCAATTTGTATCTGTATCAAATGGAATTCTGGAATCTGTAAAAACATTAAATGATAAAAAAACTTATCACTACAAAACACTGTATCCAATCTCGACTTATCTGGTTGCTGTTTACTCTGCTCCTTATGTTTATTATAATGATATTTACACCGGACTTGAAGGCAAAGATTCAATGAAGATTGAGTATTTTGTTTTACCCGAGCATCTTAAATATGCTAAAGTTGATTTTGCTGAACATGAAAATATGTTAAAAGTATTTTCAAAATTATTTGGCGAGTATCCGTTCATCAAAGAAAAATATGGCGTCGCAGAGTTTCTTTGGAACTTTGGTGCGATGGAAAATCAAACTATAACAGGAATTGGATATAATTTTTTAAACGGTAAAGATTTTTTTAAGGATACTTACGTTCATGAGCTATCACATCATTGGTGGGGAAATTCTGTTAGTCCTAAAACCTGGAATGATATTTGGCTTAACGAAGGATTTGCAACCTATTGCGAAGCACTTTATGCCGAAGCTGTAAACGGTAAATCCGCATTAACTGCTAAAATGATGAGTAAGTTCAGTGAAAATTTTCGCGGCACATTATACGCTCCCAAAGATCTTTTTGGCGAAACAGTTTATGATAAAGGTGCTTGGGTTTTGCATATGTTAAGATTTGAAATTGGTGATAGCAGCTTTTTTCAAACTCTTCATAAATACTATGGGCGTTATAAATATTCAAACGCTTCAGTTGAAGATTTTATCAATGTGTGCCAAGAGGTCTCGGGAAAAAACTTAGAGAAATTTTTCGATCAATGGGTTTTTACAGGTACTGAAATTCCTTTTTGTGAATATTGGTATTCAATAGAAAAAAATGATGATAAAACTTTTTTGGATTTTAGAATTATTCAAACTCAAGCTGATTATCCTGAGTTTCATTTTCCACTTGAGATTAAATTAAGTTATAACGATGGATCATCTGAGATAAAAAGAATAGAAATTAATTCTGTTAAACAGGAATTACATATTGAAATCCATAAGGGTTTGAGCGAGGTATTAATTGATCCTGATTATCACTTACTTGCAGTATTTAAGCATACACAGTGAGTAAAAGAAACGTGTTTTATTTCTTTTTACATATCACTAAATTTCGAATAAATAAAAACGATTCAGTGTGAATAAAACTTATCTGTTCATCTCCGATATACATCTTGGTCTTCAATCCAAAGAGATTGAAAACAAAAAAGAAAGATTACTCGTAAAATTTTTGGAGTTTGCAAAAGATAATTGCGATGAGCTTTTTATTGTCGGTGATCTTTTCGATTACTGGTTTGAATATAAACATGTTTATCAAAAAGGATTTTTTAGAACTTTAACTGCTTTGCAGGATATAACAGAAAAGGGGATTAAGGTTCATTATTTTATAGGTAACCATGATTTTTTTCACAAGGATTTTTTTGAAAAAGAAATTGGAGTAATCCTTTATCACAACGGGCAGCAATTTATTCTTAATGATAAAAAATTTTTTATCGGACACGGCGATGGACTTGTAAAAAATGATCTTGGATACAACATTCTTAAAATGATTTTGCGCAACCGTTTTATACAAACTCTTTATGGAATAATTCATCCTGACCTTGGCGTAGGGCTTGCAAAATTCACAAGTCGCTCAAGCCGGGATTACACTACCCAAAAAGATTATGGTGAGGAAGATGGATTGTTAGATGCCGCCAGAAAAAAAATTGATGAGGGAAATGAGTATGTAATTTTTGGTCACCTGCATAAAAAATGTTTTGTAAATTATAAAAACGGTAACTACATTAACCTTGGCTCGTGGATAGATAATCCTTGTTATGGTGTGTTTAAAGACAATTTTGAAATTAAAGAATTGAATTAGAAAAAATTTAAATGGCTAAAAATAAAATCAACAAAAAAAACAATAAAAGAACTAAGTGGATAATTATAGGTTCTGTATTATTTATTTTTCTTGCTCTATCGATCTATACAATAAGTGGATTGCCTTCGTTAGATGAATTGGAAAATCCAAAACCCGTACTTGCAAGCCGTGTATTTTCATCAGATGGCGAATTGATTGGACAATATTTTATTGAGAACAGGATTGAAACACACATTGATAGCTTGCCGCCTTATGTTGTTAAAGCTTTAATTGCAACCGAAGACAGAAATTTTTATAATCATTGGGGTGTTGATGTTCCGCGGTTCTTTAAAGCAATGGTTAAAAATCTTTTTTCACTTTCATTGCGTGAAGGCGCAAGTACAATTACTCAGCAGCTTGCAAAAAATTTGTACTCTCTTAAAGAAGGACGAGAAAATATTTTAGATAAAGGTGTTAGAAAAATCAGAGAATGGATTTCTGCTATTCAGATTGAAAAAACTTTTACAAAAAAAGAAATTGCTGAATTATATCTTAACGTTTCATACTTTGGAAGAAGCGCTTATGGAATTGAATCAGCATCTAAAGTATATTTTAATAAACCGGCAAAAGATCTAACACTTCCCGAAGCCGCACTTTTTGTTGCGCTTCTAAAATCATCTGAAAATTATGACCCGGTAAGAAAATATGATAACGCATTAAAAAGACGAAATATTGTAATGAAAAATATGGTTGATACAGATATGCTTAGTGAAGCCGAGTATCAAAAACTTAAACAACAGCCAATTCAACTTGCCTCTGAAAGCTTGACGCATGTGCAATCAGAAGCTCCGCACTTTTTAGAATATGTTCGCCAGCAGATGACAACATTGGCAGATAAATATGGCTATGATCTTTACAGGGATGGACTAAATATTTACACATCACTGGATATGCGAATGCAAAGGATTGCCAATCGATCCGTTGCTAAACATATTAAAGAATATCAGATTTTATTTGATAAAAACTGGAACTGGGATAAAAATAAAAGTTTGCTTGCTGATATTTTAGACAAAGCAATAAAAAATGATTCACGTTATAAAGCAGAAACATCAGCCGAAAATCGTGCTAAGATTTATAACAAACTTAAATATGATGCTGATTTTGTTAACGCAGTTAAAAAGTCTGCTGCAAAAGTTGAAGTAGGTTTTACAGTAATTGATCCTAAAACAGGCCAGATCAAAGTACTTGTTGGCGGCGAGAATCAAAATTTTGGAAGAGGACTTAATCACGTTACAGGAATACGAAGACAACCGGGTTCGTCTTTCAAACCATTTGTTTATGCTACTGCAATTGAGAATGGATATTTTCCTGCCTATACGGTTTTAAATCAAAAATTTGATTACAATGGTTGGTCACCATCAAATGCTGATAATGAATATTCTGGCTATGAAACTTTGCGCTGGGGATTAGCAAACTCGGTAAATGTAATTGCTGGCAGGTTAACAATCAGTGATATGGCACCGCCTTATCAGGTTGTAAGGTTAGCTCAGCGAATGGGAATAAAATCCTACCTTGATGCATATCCTTCAATTGCATTAGGTACGGTGGAAGTATCACCACTTGAAATGGTATCTGCATTCGGAACATTTGCCAATGATGGTGTTCACATTGATCCAATTTCTATTCTAAAAGTTGAAGATAGAAATGGAATTTTAATTGATGAATTTAAACCCGAGTCTGTTCAGTCAATATCACCGCAAACTGCATCAATTATGGTTGATATGATGTCTGATGTTGTGAACTATGGAACGGGCGCTGGTGTTAGAAGATATTTTCAATATCCTGCAGCAGGTAAAACAGGAACAACACAAAAATTTTCTGATGCCTGGTTTGTTGGCTTTACTCCTGATTTAGTTGCCGGTGCGTGGGTGGGATTTGATGATCATCGGGTTAAGTTTACGAACTGGTACGGACAAGGCGCCAGAGCAGCTTTACCAATTTGGGCAATGTTTATGGAAGGTGCTTACAAAGAACTAAATCTTCCTGTAAAGTATTTTACACTTGCGGAAGGAGTTGAGATGGTATCATTTTGTAAAAAAACTATGCAGCTTGGCGATGCTAGATTAGCAACAGATGCCTGTCCCGAGAAAGTTACTGATCTTGTGAATTCAAGTAAGCTGCCCCCGTATTGTGAAATTCATTCAGGCAGTGGTGGAAAAATCATACACGAAAATAAAGAAGGGGATACCGGCTGGTAGCCCTAAATGAACAATTAAAAATTTATCCTGATGTAAAATTTTTATTATTTTATCAGAGTGTTATAATTTTTTAATTCAAAATTGTTCATTGTTCATTATAAATTGTCAATTGAAAAAGCCCGGATGGCGGAATTGGTATACGCGCTAGTTTCAGGAGCTAGTGAGAGTAATCTCTTAGGGGTTCGAGTCCCCTTTCGGGCACAGCGAAAAAATCAATTAATAAAAAAACCTCTCAATTGTGAAAGGTTTTTTTATGATTCATTGAAAATTGTCCCCCATTTTTAAATTATTAAGACAAAATCCCTGCTCCTTGTGATAGATAATAATTTTTCTCGTTCGGAAATTCATAGCTCTGAACAGCGTCGTTCAAAGAATTATATAGATTGAACACATTCAGCGTCCCTGATTTTTCCATTAATGTTTTAGCAACTTCAGCAGGTTTAACTAATCGTATATCTCCGCCAATTTTTGCGCTTGCCTTTAATGAAAGAACAAGTACACCAAGAAATGTTGAGTCAATAAATTCACATTGACTCAAATCAACAATAATCTTTTTAATTTTATTTTCAATATCGTTTTCAAGGATTTTTTTTAACGCTGCAGCTTCTTTATATGTTGCCCTACCGAGGTTAACGACCTCTACAACAACATCATAAATTTGCAATTTTTCGAAATCTTCTGTTACTACTCGCATAATAGCCCTCTTCACTTAGTTTTTTCCCCAGGTAAATGAAATAGTTTAAGTAAGCACCACCATCATTTAACAAATACTATTCCATACTTTTGAGTATTCCTTTTTGTATTTTTAGCCATAAAATAGCAAGGTTGCCTCATTCTGATATTAAAAAGGCAGGATTAGTTCATTTTGAAATAGTTTTTTACCAATTTTTTGTGAGGATTTTTAAGTTAAGTTGAGTGATAATATTGAAAATAAAGTGCTTACTTTAACAGCGGATCACTATGAAAATTTTCCGGTTGCCTCGTTTTTAATTTCCCATGAAATTAGAAATGATATTGCAATAGTTTATTGGTTTGCACGTACCGCAGATGATCTGGCTGATGAAGGAGATGTAAGTGCCGATGAAAGAATCAACAAATTAAATGATTTTGAAAATGAATTAAGAATGGCTTTACAAAATCAATCGCAGAACAAATATTTCATGTCATTAAATCAAACCATTATTAAAAGAAATTTAACCTCACAGTATTTTTTTGATCTGCTCTCCGCGTTCAAGCAGGATGTTGTAAAAAAAAGATATAAAGATTTTAATGAAATTTTGGATTATTGCCGAAGATCCGCAAATCCAGTTGGAAGAATTGTACTTGAGATAAATAACATAAAGGATGATGAAGTAAATAAATTATCTGATAAAATTTGCACTGCTTTACAATTAACCAACTTTTATCAGGATACAATAATTGATTATCACAAAGGAAGAATTTATTATCCGGTAGATGAGATGCAGATTTTTAATGTTGATGAAAATATGTTTAAGTTGCAAAAAAATAATTCACAAATTTCTCAGTTAGTAAAATATCAAGTTGATAGAACTCAGTTATATTATAATGAAGGTAAGAAAATTCTTGATCACCTAAATGGAAGACTAAAGCTTGAAATCAAATGGACTATTTCAGGCGGTGAAAAAATTTTGAGCAAAATCAGAAAAAATAATTTTGATGTGTTTCAGAAAAGACCTAAACTTAATAATATTGATTATATTGCATTATTATTAAAAAGTATTTTATAGAATGTCTGAATCAGCAAAAGAAATATCTAAAGAAAGTAAAAGCAGTTTTTACTATGCATTCAATTTGCTTCCTGAACAAAAGCGGGATGCTATGAATGTTGTTTACGCATTCTGCCGAAAAACTGATGACATTGTTGATGCTACCAATGATTCGCAGGATGTTAAATATGATAAATTACGTAAATGGCGGATTGAATTTGAGCGTGCATTTACAGGACATTCGGAGTTCCCTTTGCTCAATAAACTCGGTAAAACAATTTCTAATTTTAACATCCCACTCGATCCTTTTTTTGAATTGATTAAAGGAATGGAGATGGATTTACAAAAAGACAGATACAAATCCTTTGATGACTTGCAGCTTTATTGTTATCGTGTTGCGTCAACGGTTGGATTGATGTGTATTGAAATTTTTGGTTATAAAAATCCTTCCACAAAAAACTTTGCTGTTGATCTGGGAATAGCACTACAGCTTACAAACATTCTTCGTGATATCGGCAAAGATGCTGAGCAGGGAAGAATATATTTACCTCAGGAAGATTTGCAAAAATTTAATTACAGTGAACAAGAATTGATGACAAGAGCATATAACGATCGGTTCAGAGAATTAATGATTTATGAATCCGGAAGAGCAAAAAGATATTTCAACTCCGCTACTTCTCATCTCGATCTTGATGATAAAAAAACGATGTTTGCTGCCCGGGCTATGCAGCACATCTATTATAAAATGCTTGAGAAAATCATTGCCGCTGATTATGATGTTTTTAACAATAATATTAAAGTTTCAAAAATTGAAAAAGTAGGAATCGCTTTAGGCGTTTGGGCAAAGTACAATCTGATTTACTAACTTATGTTACGCACATTTAATAAAAACCTTCGAGGTTTTCTGAAATAGTTAAGAATTTTTCTATTATTTTAACAACATTATTGGCCAATCCTCGAAGGTTTCACAGATTTGCGTAAGGTGAGTTACTAATGAAAAAATGTCTTATAATCGGAAGCGGAATTGCTGGCTTAACTGCCGCTTCAATCTTATCATCAAAAAAAATCCCCGTAACCATTTTAGAATCTTCTCCCAAATTTGGTGGACGCACATATTCATTTAAAGATTCTGTATCGGGTGAAACGATTGATAATGGGCAGCACATCCTTATGGGATGCTATGATGAAACTTTGTCTTTCATAAAATTAATTGGTGCAGAAAATAATTTTTTATACCAGGATAATTTATGTGTAAAGTTTTTAACAAATGATAAAAAAGAATTTTCTATCTGTGCTTCTTCATTACCATATCCGGTAAATCTTTTATTTGCATTATTAGATTATAATATTTTTGACTTTATAGATAAAATGAGATTTATCGGGTTTGTATTAAAACTGCCATTTATAAGCAAAAGATCTTTGCAAAATTTGTCCGTTAGCGATTGGCTTGAGAGAGAAAATCAAAATGAAAAAATCATTAAATCATTTTGGGAAATTTTATGTGTTGGGGCTTTAAATACTAATACGCAAAAAGCATCAGCAAAAATATTTTATGATGTATTGATTAAAATATTCTTCACTGGAAATTTTGCATCAACCATCATATTACCTAAACATGGATTAAGTGAAAGCATTATTGATCCGGCAATTTCATTTATTAATAAAAATGGTGGAAGCGTTATCCCATCAGAGACGATAAGAGAATTCATTTTTAAGGATAATAAGTTAGTTCGGATAAACTCAGATAAAAATAATTATGAGGATTTTGATTTTGTTATCTCGGCAATTCCATTGCATGCTTTACAAAAAATAATTCCGGCTGAATTACTAAATATTAAATTAAACTTATCATACTCAACTATTTTAAATATTCACATCTGGGTAAAAGAAAATCCGGTAAGAGAAAAATTTTATGGATTGATTAACTCCCCATTGCATTGGATTTTTAGACACGATAAACATTTAAACATTGTAATTAGTGACGCTGATGAATTATCCAAAAAAACTAATGAAGAAATTATTGATATGACGATGATTGAATTGGAAAAGTTTACAGAGATTAAAAAACAGCTTATTGATAACTATAAAATCATTCGTGAAAAAAGAGCTACATTTATTCCGGATAAAAATATAATAATTGATAGGCCAAACAGCAGAACAAATATTAATAATTTATTCTTAGCAGGGGATTGGACAAATACTGGTTTACCGGCGACAATAGAAAGTGCTGCCAAAAGTGGTAGAATAGCTGCCGAGATGATTCTATCAGAAATAAATAACTTATGTTACGCACATTTGATAAAAACCTTCGAGGTTTTCTGAAATAATTAAGAATTTTTCTATTATTTTAACTACATTTTTAGCTAAACCTCGAAGGTTTCACTGATTTGCGTAAGGTGACATAAATAATTAATCTTTACCAAAAATTTAAATTTATGACTGAAAAAGCACACAATTATATACAGAAGTTGGAATTACAAAAACATCCTGAAGGTGGATATTACCGGGAAATTTATCGCTCTGCTGAAATGATTTATATTGATGCACCTGATAAAAGATTGAAAAGAAATTATTCTACCTCTATTTATTTTTTGCTGGATGGTAAACAAGTCTCTAAATTTCATAGATTAAAATCAGATGAGCTCTGGCATTTTTATGATGGTAGTTCAATCATTATTCATATGATTGATGAAATTGGTAATCATTCTCAGATAATTTTGGGGAATAAAATTGATCAGGGTGAATTATTTCAAACTGTAATCAAAAAAAATAATTGGTTTGCTGCCGAGCTGGTTGATAAAAAATTTTTTGCCTTGGTTGGTTGCACAGTTTCACCCGGATTTGATTTTTCTGATTTTGAATTTGGTAACAGGGAAGTACTCATTGCTCAATACCCAAAGCTAAAGGAGTTAATTACAAGATTGACTTAAAAGGTTATTACCATATTTTTCTGAGAAAAAAAAATACCTTCATTTATTAAGAACTATTAGATAAGTTTAATTTGTAATTAGAGGAAGGCTCTGTTTGATTGAATTTAAGACTGATTTTAACTAATTTCTCACACCAAAAAATAAAATATAGGAGCCATATCGGACTATACTCTACTGATTTATTTTGTATCACTTTAGTCAGGATTTCTGTATCAAACACAAAATAAAAAAAATCACTATTGAAACAGTTCGTATTATTTTAGTTTCAGTTGTGATATTTTACGCGGGTATCAATCTCGGTTTTGGTTCCGGATTTGAATCTCAGGTTAACGAACAGATGCTTCAATCTGCTTGTTTTAATCTGCTATCTGATCTAAGAAATATTAATCTTAAAGATCAGGAAAATTCAAATTTAGTCCATTCTACAAATAGTGTATCCAATCAAAACGAATTAACTCTATTAAACACACCTGCTATTCCTGATTCCCCGGATGTTAAAATCCCAGATTCTCTTTCATCATTTCCGGATTCAAGCGCTATTAGAAAATTAAATGATTCAACAAGTGCATTTGGTAAATTAAAACTAAAAGTTAAAGATTCATTAAAGGTTAAGATCAATGCTGATTCTCTAAAACTTGTTAAAATGTCACTTGATTCAACAGACCGTTTAAAATATTTCCATTATCAAAGAGAAGATCTCCCTTACGTATCGTTAAAACAAAAAAAGAAATCTAAATTTTTTGTTGAACCATCTCCAACACTTAAAACAAGAACAATTACTATCGATTCAACAGGAAAATTTGTTGAGATTAAAGAAATGATTGGAGGTAAACCAAATAAAATTATTTTAAGGTTGCCAATTGAAGAATATCTTGCTCTTAGATTACAAGCTGATGAAAGAAAAAAATGGGAAGCACTTGGTTATGCTTATGAGCTTAAAAACAGCAAATTAGGTTTAAATGAACTGATAAAAAGTTTTACCGATTTTGAAATTCCGCTGCCGAGTGTTGGTGTATTAAGCATTTTTGGAGCGCCTAAAATCAGTTTAAAGATTGGCGGTTCGGTACAAATTCATGGTGCATGGAGAAACGAAACAACTGAAGGTATTACTGCATCACGGCTTGGCAATACCAGAAATGAGCCCGACTTTAAACAACAAGTTCAGATAAATGTTAACGGAACTATTGGTGATAAACTTAATATTGTAGCCGACTGGAACACTGAGCGTACTTTTGAATATGAAAATCAATTAAAAATAAAATACACCGGATATGAAGATGAAATAATCCAGAGTATTGAAGCAGGAAATGTTTCGCTTCAAACTTCTCCGCTTGTTGGTGGAAGTGAAGCGTTATTTGGTATTAAAGCTCAATTAAAAATGGGACCTTTTTCGCTAACCACTATTGCAAGCCAGAAGAAAGGTGAAACTAAGGAAGTTGCTGTAACAGGCGGAACAACAGAAGTAACTTTTTCTAAACGTGCTTTTGAATATTCTACAAACCATTATTTTATTGATACTGTTTATGCATCGCCTTCATTAAATGTATTTAATAATTATTATGGTAACCCAACACCTCAGGTACGAAGTGATCTGCTTGTGGTTGATATTCAGGTTTGGAAATCTATAGATCAAATAACAACTGATAGATCAAAAGAAAGAAATGCTAACGTATATATAGATTTGCCTCAGAAACCAGCAGGTGGATATGACGAAAGCTATCGGGATTCCAACATCGTTCCAATTGAAGGACAAAAAACTTTTGGAAGATTTCTACTCCTCACTCCTGATGTAGATTATACACTTCATCCGGAAACAGGATTTATTACTCTTAAAACATCTATCAACGAACGAGAGATGATAGCTGTTGCATACAGACAGGAAAGAGGACCGGGACCGGCAGATGATGCAATCTATGGTGATTTTCTTGAGCAGGGCGATACGAATACAACCAGAATATTAGTCCTAAAATTGGTTAAACCGGCTAACCTTCAACCTAAATTTAAAACCGCCTGGAAGTTGCAATTAAAAAATATTTATCCAACAGGCGTAAGAAATATAAAGCAAGAAGGTTTTGAGTTTGATATTAAAAGAGAAATTGAAGGACAGGAACCTACCAGCGAATATGGCACTAAAAGATTTTTAAATGCCTTTGGCTTAGATCTGTTAAATGCGAGCAGTCAACCGCCGCCGGATAATATTTTCGATTTTCGTCCTTCAATAACAATATTCCCTGAAACAGGTGAAATAGTTTTTCCCACATTGCAACCATTTGGTAAAGACTTACCCGAAGGACTGCCGCCTGAGTTTAGGTATGATGATGTTTATGATACCACTAAAACTTTTGCGCAGCAAAATAACACTGCAAATAAGTGGGTGCTGGTCGGAAAAAGTAAAGGAACTTCTTCTTCATCGTACTCACTTGGGTTTAATATTGTAGAAAATTCAGTAAAAGTTTTGCTTAATGGCCGTGAGCTAACTGCTGGTTCGGATTATGTTGTAGATTACAATACCGGTCAGCTTAACATAAGAAATGATGCGGCGCTTGTACCCGGTGCAGATTTAAAAATTACTTATGAACAAAACGATCTTTTCCAGCTTGCCTCAAAAACTTTACTTGGTGCAAGAGGAATTTATGAGTTTTCTAAAAAAACAAAACTTGGTTTCTCAATCCTAAATCTTAATCAGCAAACTCTTAGTGATAAAGTTAGAATAGGTGAAGAACCTTTAAGCAATACAATTTACGGTCTTGATTTTTCTACCAGTGCAGATCTGCCTTTTGTTACTAAAATGCTGGATAAAGTTTTTTCAACCAGAGAAATGTCCACTTTTAATTTTACGGGTGAGTTTGCCTACATCAACCCGGATCCAAATACTAAGAAAAGTACAATCAGTTCTGATGGTGGAAAAAGCATTGCATACATTGACGATTTTGAAGGTGCTAAGAGAACCATTCCCATCGGTGTTTCATACACATCATGGAAAGATTTAAGTGTGCCGGATCGTTTGGAATTTAATCCTATTAATGGAAATCAGGAATATACGCTTGCACAAAGACAAGAATTGATGAAGCATAAAGGTAAAACATTCTGGTTTACAGAAACACCTTCGCGTGTAACAGTGCAACAGATATATGGCAATAGAAAACAAGTAGCAAAAGCTGACCAGCAGGTTACGGTTATGGATGTAGTATTTTTACCTGATACTCCCGGAACTTATAATTGGCATTCTGAACTTCAGGATAGAAAAAAATCCTGGGGCGGAAATATGAAATTACTTTCATCCACTGCAAATAATCTTGTTGAAGAAAATATAGAGTTTATAGAATTCTGGGCACAGATTGTTGATGCGCCGCAAGGAACAAAATTAAAAATTGATCTCGGCAGAATAAGTGAAGATGTTATTCCTAATAACAGATTAGATACTGAGGATAAAGATTTTAATGATGCAATTGATGCCGCAGGTAAGGAAGATACAGGAATTGATGGCTTAACAGATGATCAGGAAAGGGCTACATATAATAGCACCAAATCGGATCCCAGTGGTGATAACTTTTTCTTCCAGCGCGGCAGTGCACCTTATCCTTATGATTATTTTAATATAAACGGTACTCAGGGCAACGCTATCTTAACTGATGTCGGAAGAATTCCTGATACAGAAGATTTAAATCATAATGGAAATCTTGATAGAGAAAACAGTTACTTTAGATATGAAATTCCACTTGATACCAGTTCATCAAATCCATTTCGCGCCGGCGGAGGATTGACTGATCAGGGTTGGTATCTATTTAGAATTCCTCTTAAAGATAGTTCATTATCAGTTGGTAACCCAAGCTTTTCAAATGTTGAAACCATACGAATGTTTATTGAAGGTGTTGATAGTTTGGTTCACTTCCGCATTGGTGAATTTAATCTTGTTGGCAGCCAATGGCAGAAAAATCTTCCAAAAGCAATTGTAAATACGGATACAGTTTTATCTATATCTGTTGTAAGTCTTGAAGAAAATCCTGATTACACAAGTCCACCCGGAGTTTTTCAGGAAAGAGACAGAACAAGACCGGACGAAAATATTTTACGAAATGAACAATCCCTTTCATTAATCTTTAACGGCTTACCTGATGGTCAATCCCGCGAAGCAGTAAAATATTTATTCAGGCCGTTGGATGTATTTAGTTATAAGCAAATGAAATTGTTTATTCATGGAGATAAAATCAATCTACCCGGTTCGATTGCATATAATGATACTTTAGGCGGCACTTATAATTATTCATCAGAAGTTTATTTCAGATTTGGCGGCGATACAAATAACTATTATGAATATCGACAACCGGTTTTACCCGGCTGGAATGAAATCACAATTAATTTTGATGAACTTACTGCCATCAAACAAATTAGAGATTCTTTATCACAAACATTAAGAATTCCTGTTAAAGGCAAACCTGGACATTTTTATATCTTGAAAGGTAATCCAACACTAACCACAGTAAAATTTCTTTCTGTAGGAGTTCTTAATCTTAATAATTCATTCAATCCTGGTCGCCTATCCGGTGAAGTTTGGGTAAACGAATTAAGAGTTGTTGGAGCTGATGATTCTCCCGGCTGGGCGTACAGCATGTCCTCATCAGTTAAGCTTGCTGATTTTGCTACAGTATCTTTTAATCTTAGCAAAAAGGATCCCTACTTCCACAGATTATCAGATAGGTTTGGTAGTAGAATTGATCAAAGTAACTGGTCAATTTCAACTGATGTAAATATTTTAAAAATTTTACCAATTAACTTGCCGGAAAGTAATTTACGTTTAAATTATTCGCACACAGAACAGATTGGCCGACCATTATATATTCCGGGCAGTGATGTTAAAGTTGATGAAGCTGTGAACAGACAAAGAGATATTTATTCAATAGATACAACAGGTACTATAAAATCTCCTGAACAAATAAGAGAAGAAACGGAAACACAAACCATTTCTGATTCCTGGTCTGCATCTAATATTAAGATAAAAATACCAAGCAGATATTGGCTTATTCGGGATACATTTAATGCTTTAAGTTTAGGATTCAATTATAATAAAAGCTTTAGCCGAAGCCCAACGGTTCTATCTAATACAAGCTGGATTTGGAATGCAAATTTAAATTATGGATTGTCTTTAAGTCCTGATTATTTCTTTAAACCGGCTGATATACCTGTTATTGGAGTGCTGTTTGCTTTACTTAAAGATTATACAGGAACTAAAATTTATTTTACTCCGCAAAATATTAGTTTAGCATTAACAGCCCGAAGGAATCAAAACACAAGTATATCCAGACCAAGAATAAATCCTGTTACCGGTCAATTAACTCCAGCAAATGAAGTTTCATCAAGAGATTTTGTAACAACACGCGGATTTAATTTTTCCTGGAAAGTAACTGAAGGAGGTTTCTTAAATATTTCGACAAGTTACGCTTTAAATATCAGTTCATCTCTTGCATATTTAGAAACTTATCCTGATGGAACACCCAGACCCGAAAGTGAAATCTGGAATGAAATTTTTGGTGGTGCCTTCTTCGGAAGGGATAATCGATATCAACAAAATTTTGATATCAGAACCGCGCCAAGATTACCATCACTTTTCGATTTGAATAAATTTTTTACTTTAACTGCAACTTATTCTGCCGGCTATCAATGGAATTATGATTTTAGGCAGGAAGATATTGGAAGAAGCGCCGGATTTAATAATAGATCTCAGGTTGGATTATCAATGAGATGGAAATCATTGTTTGAACCATTATTTAAAGATGAAGTTAAAAAAAATGAAACAACTTCAAAAACAACTTTAGACAGAGAAAAATTATTACAGCAGGAGCGTAAAGTAGCTGCGGTTGATTCATTAGGAAATCCAATTGTGTTAAATGACTCAACAAAATTAATTGATTCAACTTCAATAGTTGAACAAAATAAAATTGCACCAATTACACAAGCTGTTCATTATCTTGTTGCAGCATTAAAGTATGTCCTTCTCGATTATGAAGTTATTTCTTTTAGTTTTAGTAATGATAATACATTATCAAAATCAGGTATTAAGGCAGAAGGAAGTGGATTCAGAAACTTTTTCGGATTATTTTATGACCAAAATGCCGGACCAACACGAGGATTTATGTTTGGATTAAGTGGCGATGTAGGACCACGAGTTTCAAAGCAAGGTACAAATCTTAATGATGTATATTCTCAGAAAAATAGTTTTGATTTTAAAACTTCAAGACCATTGTGGGAAGGTGCTAAAGTTGATATAACCTGGAGATCAGGATGGTCAATAAATAAAAACTCCACACTTACTGTTGATAATGATGGTTCAATTTTCGTTTCCAGTATAAGCGCATCGGGTTCTATTTCAAGATCATTTTTAACGCTTCCGCCTGTGCTGATATTTTCCGCATTTAAAAGTGGTATTAAGCATGTTGCTGAATTGTATGATCCGAAAGATCCAAATAGCAGTTTATCAAATGCTTTTATAAAAGGTTTTGAAACATTTCCGGTGCTTGGCAATCTTAGTTACCTTGGAAAGTATTCTAAATATATTCCAAGACCAAACTGGCGTCTTACCTGGGATGGACTTGAAAAATTATTTTTCTTCAAATCAATTGCAGATAAAATTTCTTTAGAACATTCTTATTCATCAACTTATACCGAAGGTTGGAAGTTAAGCCGAGATGGAAAAGAAGAAGTTCAGGTGCAAAAGATTGAATATGGATTTGCACCGTTAGCAGGACTAAACTTAACTTTTGGGCAGTTATGGGGCGGCAATCTATCGGGTAATTTAAAATATTCTACCAGAACCAGTTACGATTTGGGAGTTACCACAAGTAACATAACCGAAAATTTTTCTAAAGATATTGGATTTACAATACAATATTCAAAATCAGGATTTGAGCTGCCGCTATTTGGTGTTGCTTTGAAGAACGATATAGAATTTAGTTTAGCATATTCAAGTACAAGAAACGCCGCAACAAGATACAATATGCTTGATTTTAAAGAAGATGGAATCCCGCAAGATGGAACAACCAGAGTTACAATTGAACCGCGAATTAAATATACAATTAGCGCTAAAGTAACTTTATCTATTTTCTATAAACGTTCTTCTGTTAAGCCGGAAGGTGCCTCAAGAATTCCACCTACCACAACTAATGAAGCCGGGCTGGATGTTAATATTTCAATTAATTAAAAGGATGAATAATTTATTAACTTATGTTACGCACATTTGATAAAAACCTTCGAGGTTTTCTGAAATAATTAAGAATTTTTCTATTATTTTAACTACATTTTCAGCTAAACCTCGAAGGTTTCACTGATTTGCGTAAGGTGACTTATTAATATATCGAATAAACTATTTTAAAAAGATTGGTTAAAAAATGATTAGAAAAAAAATTCTTTGGGTTGATGATGAAATTGAGCTCCTTCGTTCGCACGTAATATTTTTATCTGAAAAAGGATATGAGGTTGATACAGTTACAAATGGTACGGATGCTGTTTCTGCTGTAAAAGAAAAAGATTACGATTTAATTTTTCTTGATGAGATGATGGCTGGTATGGGTGGACTTGAAACTCTTGCACAGATAAAAAATTTATATCCATCTATTCCCGTTGTAATGGTTACAAAATCTGAAGAAGAAACTTTAATGAATGAAGCCATTGGCGGAAAGATTTCAGATTATCTTACAAAGCCGGTCAATCCAAGTCAGGTGCTTTTAGTTTGTAAAAAAATTCTTGAAGGGAAAAAAATCTCAGGACAGTATGCTGCAAAAGATTATTTGGTAGATTTTAATCAAATAACTCAGGCACTAATGTCTGATCTTGATTTTACTGATTGGATTAATCTTTACACAAAACTTGTTAACTGGTCAATTGAATTAGATCAACATCGCGAGATAGGATTGGAGCAATCCTTAATTGAACAATTTAAAGAAGCGAATAAAGAATTTTCTAAATTCGTTGAAAAAAATTATCGTGATTGGATTGCCGATCAGGCAAATAAAGATGTTCCAAACCTTACGCCGCAAATTGCAGAAAAATATGTGCTAAATCATTTAAAGGATGATTCCAAATCAGTTTTTTTCTTTGTACTTGATTGTTTACGTCTTGATCAGTGGTTGGTTATGGAAAAACATATCGCTGATTTATTTAAAATTGAAAAAGATTATTATTATTCGATTTTGCCGACAGCTACACCATACTCTAGAAACGCTTTGTTTGCAGGATTATATCCATCCGAAATAGAAAAATATTATCCTGATCTCTGGTCTTCCGGTAATGATGATGAAAACAGTATGAACAAGTATGAAAAAGAATTATTCCAGAATTTACTTAATCGTAAACGAATCAAACTAAAAAATGATTTAAAGTATATTAAAATTATTGATCCCGAGGTTGGAAGAAACTTTGAGCAGAACATTCATTCATATTCAAACACACAATTAACTGCTGTTGTAGTTAATTTTCTTGATATGATTGCACACGGAAGATCTGATTCCGATATCTTAAAAGAAATAGCACCCGACGAAGCTGCTTACCGATCCTTAACTAACAGTTGGTTTACACACTCATCTTTACTTAATATTTTTAGAACTTTATCCAAAATGAAAAATATTAAAATTGTAATAACAACTGATCATGGCAGCATCAGATCGTTAAGAGGTGCAAAGGTTCTTGGCGATAGAGAAGCTTCAACAAATCTTAGATTTAAATATGGAAGAAATTTAAAAGTTGATGATAAACATGCTTTATTCGTAAAAAATTCTCAGGACTATAAACTGCCGAGAAGAGGAGTCACTATCAACTACATCATTGCTAAGGAAGATTATTATTTTGTTTATCCAACTGACTATCATAAATTTTTGACACATTATAAAGATACTTTTCAGCATGGCGGCATTTCGATGGAAGAAATGATTTTACCAATAATTACTATGGAGCCAAAATAAAAATGGCTATTGATTACTCAAGAAAAAGTAATTCTGAAGAGGATACAAATAAAATTGCAATTGAGTTTTCAAAGCTTATAGTTGATGGGATGATAATTTCTTTAATTGGTAATCTTGGCGCAGGAAAAACTTATTTTATAAAACGCATTTTAGAACAGTTTGATATCAACAATGCAAACAGCCCTACTTTTGCCATTGTAAATGAATACACAGGTACAAAGAAATTTTATCATTTTGATTTTTATAGAATTAATAAAGAAGTTGAACTGATTGATATCGGGATTGAGGATTATTTTAATGATGATGAAGCCATATCTTTTATAGAGTGGGCGGATTTGTTTCCAAAAGTTATTCCTCATAAGAAAGTTGAAATCACTATTAATGTTTTAGATGATAACTCCCGCATTTTTAAATTTAAACAATATGAATAAGTTTTTACCGACACTTGCTATTGAAACCTCGGATAGTATATGCGGCGCCTGCATTTATTTTGATGATTCAAAATTCTTTTCTTCAAAAATACTTTTAAAGCATTCACATTCAGAAAAACTATTTGAAGTAATTAATTCTGTGATGGAACAGGCAAAAATAAAATTTAATGATTTAAAATCTGTTTCAGTTTCTTCAGGCCCCGGTTCGTTTACAGGATTAAGAATTGGTATGGCAGCCGTAAAAGGAATTGCGCAAGCAAAATCAGTTCCTATTATTCCAGTTCCAACATTTGAAGCTTTGGCACTTCAGATTTCTAATTATCTTCCGCAAAACTCATCATTTATAATATGCAACAAAGTAGGGAAAGATGAGCTTTATTTTGCTAAGTTTTATATTAAAAGTAATAATCATATATTTCAGGAAGAATTAAAAATCATACAGAACAATGATTTTGCTTCGTTATCTAATGGTTACTCTGTATTTGGAAACATTAATGAAAACAAGGAAAATCAAACTGATAAAATTAAGTTTATCTCAGCCCCTGAGCCGGAATTCGTAGCGAAATGGGCAGCTTATTTTGGTGAGGATAAAGAAGTTTTTAATTTTGATTATTTAGAACCTAATTATTTAAAAGAATTTTTAGTAAAGGAGAAAAAATTATGATACGCACTCTTGCTATAATTTTTTTATTGGCAGCAATTTCAATTTTTCCTCAAATGGGCGAACCAAAAGTTTCAGTTCAACAAACCGAATTTGATTTTGGTGATATTAACCAGAATGATATTGTAAACCATTCATTTGTAATAACAAATACCGGGAATGATCTTTTAAAAATTTCAGATATTAGAGCTTCTTGCGGCTGCACTGCTGCCACACCGGATAAAAATGAATTAAAGCCCGGTGAATCAACGAAATTAACAGTAACATTTAATTCAAAGGGAAGAAAAGGTCCGCAGGTTAAAACAGTTAGTATGAAAACTAATGATCCTAATAAACAAGTTCTTACCTTGATGATAAAGTGTAACATCCTTGTAAAAGAAGATAGTAATAATAATTCAGGCGCAATGATTTTCTTTCCAGAGGTTCAGCACGATTTCGGTAAAGTTAAAGAAGGTGAAGTTCTTAAATACAATTTTAAGTTTGAGAATAAAGGAACTCAACCACTACTGATTAAAGATGTTAAAACTTCTTGCGGTTGCACTGCTGCTGTTGTTAGTGAAAAGAATTTGAGTCCGGGTAAATCTGGTGCAATAAAAGTAGAGTTTGATACAAAAAACAGGCAGGGAAAAGTTAGTAAGACTGTTACAGTTGTATCTAATGATAATAACGAGCCAAATAAAGTAATAACAATTTACGCTGATATCTCTAAAAATTAAAAGTTAAATATGCCTTGGTTTAAAAGATCAAAACAAAATATTGCTGCCGATACTCAGCAAAAAGAATTACCCGCAGGGCTTTGGGAAAAATGTCCTGATTGCGGTGAGATAATTCACAAAAAACAACTTGAATTAAATTTATGGACTTGCATAAAATGTGATTATCACTTCCGGATTACCAGTCTGGATTATATCTCATTTCTGTTTGATAAAAATACTTTTAAGGAAATGGATAAAAAAATGCGTTCTGCCGATCCATTAGGATTTGCTGATACAAAAAAGTATTCTGATAGAATTGCTTCAACAATAAAAAAATTAGATCTTTATGATGCTATCAGGACAGGTACGGGTAAAATTGATGATAGGGAAGTTGCTTTTGGTTGTATGGATTTTCAGTTTATTGGCGGTAGTATGGGCTCAGTTGTTGGTGAAAAGATTGCTCGATTGATTGATAAAGCATATAAAAATAAAATTCCATTAATTATTATATCTGCCAGCGGTGGAGCAAGAATGATGGAAGGCGCTTACTCATTAGTCCAAATGGCAAAAACAAGTGCACGATTAGCACGATTAGCAGAAGCAAAAATTCCTTATATCTCCATTCTAACTGATCCTACAACAGGTGGAACAACTGCAAGTTATGCAATGCTTGGCGATATCCATATTGCAGAGCCAAAAGCTCTGATTGGATTTGCTGGTCCCAGAGTAATTAAACAAACTATTGGAAAAGATTTACCACCTGGATTTCAAAAATCTGAGTTTTTATTAGAGCATGGTTTTGTAGATATTATTTCTCATCGTAAAGATTTAAGAAATAATTTGATAAGAGTATTACATTTACTTTCTTAATCAGTTATCTTACAAAAAATCTGAAACCCAATTAAGTTTTAACAAAACCACCGCAAGATTGAATGCTTGAATTACTACTTAATGTAAGTCTGCAGGATGATCATTATAATTTGAAGTTTAACTTAAAAATCCATTCCTTCTGGCATTCTTATCTTCATTCATAAATGCGTTAAATTTATTGCCCTAAGGTAATATCACCGAAATGTATTTTCTCAATCTTATCTTTTGTTTTAAGGAGTAAAAATCCTTCATCATCAATATCATCAAAAATTCCAAAAATCTCTTTATCATTTTCCAAGATAGATATTTTTTCACCAATCATATCGCATCTTAACTTCCAGTCCTTTAAAAGTTCTTTTTTATCAACTTTGATTTTTTCAATTAGTGTTTCAAAATTATTTAATATTTCTGCCATTAATTTTTCCCTATCAACATTATGTCCTAATTCATTTCTGATAGAAGTAGGCGGGTAGTTGAATGTTCCTTGAAAAGAATTTTGATTTACATTAACACCAATTCCAATAACTACTCTCTCAATTTTAGAACCTTGTGAAATAGATTCTATCAAAATTCCTGATGTTTTTTTTGAATTTATCAAAACATCATTTGGCCATTTTAAACTGGTTTTTAACTGATAAAGATTTTCTATTGCCGTAGCCACACTTAAAGAAGCAGCAAAGTTTAAAAAATTAATTGAATTGAATAACAACCTATCTTTTGTTAAAAGTATTGAAAAAGTAAGATTTGATTCTGGTGCACTATACCAAACTCGATCTTTTCTTCCTCGTCCCTTTGTCTGCTTTTCTGCAAGTAAAACCGTTCCGTTGGAATTATAATTATTTTTTTTATCCAATAGCAAGGTGTTTGTGGAAACAACCTCATCTGCATAAATAAAATTTCTACCTATAAATTCCGTATTAAGTTTTATATCAAAAGCTTCGATGTTAAACAATTTATCCTCCTTTTAATCTTTTAAAAATATAAAAAAATCCAACAAATTGTCAGTGTATCTGACTAATTTAAGTCTGAATCTGACATAATGGCTTTCATTTTTTTAATCATTTTTTGCTTAAAAAAGTTGGATTTCCTTAACTCATTTATTTACAATGACTTAACTAAAGTGATTTTATTGGCATTATCATTGTTTTGATTTAGTAGCTTAAAATAAAAATTTAATAAGAAGATAATTAAAAAATATAATTTATTAAGGAGATAATACAATGGGTAAAATAATAGGAATTGATTTAGGTACTACAAACTCTTGCGTAGCGGTAATGGAAGGCAATGAACCTGTGGTAATTCCAAACTCTGAGGGTGGAAGAACAACACCATCAGTAGTTGCATTTACAAAATCCGGTGAAAGATTAGTCGGACAGCCAGCTAAAAGACAAGCGATAACAAATCCAAAGAATACAATCTTTTCAATTAAAAGATTTATGGGTAGAGTTATAAGTGAAGTTAGTAAAGAAAAAACTGAAGTTCCGTATGAAGTAGTTGCCGGTGATAATAACACTGCAAGAGTAAAGGTTGGTGATAGATTATATTCACCACCAGAAATAAGTGCAATGATTTTACAGAAGATGAAAAAAACTGCTGAAGATTATCTTGGACAAGAAGTTACAGAAGCAGTTATAACAGTTCCCGCTTATTTTAATGATGCACAAAGGCAAGCTACTAAAGATGCTGGTGAAATTGCTGGTCTTACAGTTAAAAGAATTATTAATGAACCTACTGCTGCAGCACTTGCCTACGGACTTGATAAAAAGACAAGCGACCATACAGTTGCTGTTTATGATTTAGGTGGCGGTACCTTTGATATTTCAATACTTGCTTTAGGCGACGGAGTGTTTGAAGTTAAATCTACAAATGGTGATACACATTTAGGCGGTGATGATTTTGACCAAAGGTTAATTGATTATTTAGCTGATGAATTCAAAAATCAGGAAGGTATTGATTTAAGAAAAGACCCGATGGCATTACAACGATTAAAAGAAGCTGCTGAAAAAGCTAAAATAGAATTATCATCTGCAGCATCAACAGAAGTAAACTTGCCGTTTATAACCGCAACTCAAGATGGACCGAAACATCTTAATCTTAATTTAACAAGGTCAAAGTTTGAGCAACTTATACACGATTTGGTTATGAACACTAAAAAACCTTGTGAACAGGCGATTAAAGATGCTGGTATTACAACTAAAGATATTGACGAAGTTATTTTAGTTGGTGGCTCAACAAGAATACCAATGGTTCAACAATTAGTTAAAGATTTATTTGGAAAAGAACCACATAAAGGTGTAAATCCTGATGAAGTTGTCGCAATCGGTGCTGCAATTCAAGGTGGAGTTTTGGCTGGTGATGTAAAAGATGTTCTTTTACTTGATGTTACTCCTCTATCACTTGGAATTGAAACTCTTGGTGGAGTAATGACAAGATTGATTGAATCTAACACAACTATTCCGACAAGAAAAAGTGAAGTATTTTCAACTGCATCTGACAATCAACCTTCGGTTGAAATTCACATCTTGCAGGGTGAAAGACCAATGGCAGCTGATAACAGAACACTTGGAAGATTTCATCTTGATGGAATTCCGCCAGCACCACGAGGAATACCACAAATTGAAGTTACTTTTGATATAGATGCTAACGGTATTCTTCATGTAAGTGCTAAAGATAAAGCAACCGGTAAAGAGCAGAGTATCAGAATTACGTCATCAAGCGGTTTGGATAAGAGTGAAATAGAAAAGATGAAAAATGCTGCAAAAGAACATGCTGCAGAAGATAAGATGAAAAAGGAAGCTGTTGAGATTAGAAATCAAGCTGATAGTTTAGTGTTCCAGACTAAAAAACAAATTGAAGAATTAAAAGAAAAAGTACCTGCAGATATTAAGTCCAGATTAGAAGCTGAAATCAAAAAAGTTGAAGATGCTATCTCAACAAATAATACTGAACAAATAAAATCTGCTACAGAATCTTTGAATAAAGTTTGGAACGAAGTTGCGTCTCAACTCTATTCTCAAGCTGGAGCCCAAGGCCAGCCGAATGCAGAGAAGCAAGCTGAACCTAAAACTGAAGAAACTGGAAAAGATAATGTTCAGGATGCTTCGTACGAAGTTGTTGATGATGACAAGAAATAATTTATAGCATAGTAAATTTTTTCTTGAAAATATATTAAAGCCCCGTAAGTCGGGGCTTTTTTGTTTACATATCATTTGGTTATTTTAACAATAATAATATTATCCGTTCAGATGGTTAGAAGCGAAAAAAAACACCGAATAATTTTTATTGATTTGATGCGGGCATTAGCGGTTATCCAAATGGTGCAGGGCCATACTGTTGATGTTCTATTAGCTCCCGAATATCGGCTGACGGAATATCCGGCATTTTTTATTTGGAATTTTATGAGGGGTATGACTGCCCCTATTTTCATGTTTTCAGCCGGGACAGTTTTTACATATCTCTTCAGATTAGTTCCCGAACCTTTTGAACAAAATCCACGGGTTGGAAAAGGAATAAAAAGATTTTTTTTACTAGTGGGATTAGGTTATCTGTTAAGATATCCAACTTATAAAATTATTGATTTTTCTGATGTAACACCGGACAGATGGAATACCTTTTTTACAGTTGATGTTTTACATTTGATCGGGTTTGGTATACTGTTAGTAATTATTTGTGCATTCATTGCTGAAAAACTTAAGCTAAATGATATGCTGGTGTTTACAATATTTTCTTTGATATTTTTTGTTGCTACACCGTTTGTAAATAAAATTAATTGGATATCAATTTTCCCTCAACCCGTTGCCGGTTATTTATATGATAAGACAGGATCGTTTTTTCCATTATTCCCTTGGGCGGGTTATGTTATTATGGGTGGTGTTTTAGGCAGCTATCTTGCCAAAAATCCGTTAGTATTTAAGACGAGTAAATTCAGTATTAATCTTGCCATATTTGGATCAGCATTTATAATTATTTCACTATTATCAGTTTATATCTCAAAAAAATATTTTGGGCTTCCATATGAAGACTCATCTTACTCGCTTGAAGTTATAACTTTCAGAATTGGATTTGTGCTACTACTTAACTCAGTAGTTTCTTACATTTCGCAAAAGATCGAATCAATACCGCGAATTATAATTCTGATTGGACGAAATACTTTGTTAATTTACGTTGTACACTTAATGATACTTTATGGAAGTGCCTGGAACCCGGGAATAATTTTATTATTCGGCAGTTCGTTAAATGTATCTTATACAATTTTTAGTGCGCTAACAATGATTACACTGATGACTTTAATGGTGGTTTCATTAAATAAACTGAAGTTTAGAAATAAACAGCTTGTTACATAATCATGAGAAAATCAAATACAACAAATCCCATTGCAACTGAAGAGGAAAAACAGTTAGATCAAACTTTACGACCACAATTCATAAGAGAGTTCAGCGGGCAAAAACGGATTACCGATAATCTAAAAGTTTTTGTTTCTGCCGCAAGAAAAAGAAAAGAATCGTTGGACCATGTATTACTAACAGGTCCGCCGGGATTAGGTAAAACAACTCTTGCACATGTTATTGCTAATGAACTTGGAACAAAATTAAAGATTACATCCGGACCAGTATTAGAAAAGCCCGGAGATCTTGCCGGACTGCTGACAAATCTTGAGGAGCATTCTGTCCTTTTTATTGACGAGATTCATCGCTTAAGTCCCGTTATTGAAGAATATCTTTACTCCGCTATGGAAGATTACAAATTAGATATTATGATAGAAAGCGGACCGAATGCCAGAACCGTTCAAATAAGCTTACCAAAATATACCTTAGTCGGTGCAACAACTCGTGCAGGAATGTTAACATCACCTTTACGAGATAGATTCGGAATCAAATTTCGTTTAGATTATTATGATGCAGAAACTTTAAACACAATTATTTTACGCTCTGCTAAAATTTTAAATCTTAAAATAGATAAAGATGCATCAAATGAAATTGCGAAACGTTCAAGAGGAACTCCAAGAATTGCAAACAGACTTTTAAGAAGAACCAGAGACTTTGCAGATTTTGAAGATAAAAAATCTATTGATATTGAAGTTGCTAAAAAAGCTCTTTTAGCGCTGGAAGTTGATGAGTATGGTTTAGATGATATGGATAAAGATATTATACTTGCCATTATTGATAAGTATAATGGTGGTCCTGTTGGATTAAATACACTTTCCGTTGCCGTTAATGAAGATCCGGGAACAATAGAAGAAGTATATGAGCCGTTTTTAATTCAACAAGGATTTATACAAAGAACTCCGCGTGGAAGGGAAGCCACTGCGCTGGCTTATAATCGATTTGGAAGAAATAAATTTAAACAAAATAATCAATCACTTTTTGAATAATGAAAGGGAATACAGTGAAAGGATTTTTTATTTTATTTGGTGCGTTCTTATTTGTTACGATTTCATTCGCACAAAAAGAATCCTACGTTCCGCTAAATATAAAGCAAGCTTATGAGCGAGGGACTCGTTCGTATGACGGGAAACCTGGACCAAAGTATTGGCAAAATCACTCTCAATATAACATCGTTGTAAATTTTGATCCGCGAACCAAAATACTAAAGGGATCAGAAAATGTTGTTTACTTTAATGAAAGTCCGGATTCATTATCGCAAATCGTTGTCAGACTTTATCAAAATATCAGTAAACCAAATGCAAGAAGAGATTTTTATATCAATGATGAAGGAATAACTGATGGTGTTCAGTTACAAAAGGTAATTGTTGGAGATGCGGAAATAGTTTTAAAAAATAATCCTAAAGCCCGTGTTCTCGGAACAAATTTATTTTTAAGACTTGATAAAAAATTGGCACCAAAAAATTCATTAAGTCTTTCTTTCGATTGGGAATTTAACGTTCCACCGGTTCAATCAATGAGATATGGCAGTTATGATTCAACTTCAGTTTTTATAGCTTACTGGTATCCGCAAATTGCTGTATACGATGATATTGATGGCTGGGATAGAATGGATTATGCAGGTACTTTGGAAATGTATAATGATTTTAACGACTATAATGTTCAGTTTAATCTGCCGGCGGGATTTCAAGTTTGGTCAACCGGTGTTTGGCAAAACCCAGATGAAATTCTTAACCAGAAATATTTAGACAGATATAAACTTGCATGGAAATCAGATGATGTTATAAGAATTTTTGAAAAGGAAGATTTAACATCAAACAATATTTTTAAGAAAAAAGAGGGGACACAAAGCTTTAAGTTTAAAGCAACCAATGTTCCGGATTTTGCATTTGGTGTAAGTGATCATTATTTGTGGGATGCAGTAAGCTTTATGCCTGATAAAAATTCCGATCGCAGAGTTTATTGTGCGGCTGCTTACAAAGAATCCAGCAAAGATTTTGTTGATGTTGCTTATTATGCCAAAGAATCATTGAAATATTTTTCTTTCGAAATTCCCGGAGTTGCTTTTCCTTATCCATCCGCTACAGTATTTAATGGCGCAGGCGGTATGGAGTTTCCGATGATTGTAAATAACGGTAGTGAAGATACCAAGGCAGGAACTGTTCATTTAACTTCACACGAACTTACTCATCAATATCTTCCATTCTATATGGGCACTAATGAAAGAAAGTATCCTTTTATGGATGAGGGCTGGGCTGTTATGATCCCATTTGATTTTCAGGAAAGAATGGCGGAAGGTTATAAACCAAGGGTAAGGACTGTTCAAACGTATGAAAGTTTTGCAGGTAATGAATATGAGATCCCTCTGATGATTCCTGCTCCAACTATTGGCTGGCAATCTTACAGAACCTCAGCTTATAACAGACCGGCAATGGCTTATGATTTTTTACGCCAAACTTTGGGTGATGCATTATTTTTAAAAGCAATGCAAACTTATATGGCAAGATGGAATGGTAAACATCCCATACCAACTGATTTCTTTTTTACATTTAACGAAGTAGTTGGAAAAGATTTGTCCTGGTATTTTAAACCTTGGTTTTATGAATTTGCTTATCCTGATCTTTCAATTACAAATGTAAAACAAAAAAAGAATTACATAGTTGTAGAAATTTTAAATAAAGGGAAACTTCCTTTACCCGTTAAGCTCCAGGTTATGTCTAATGATTTGATGATTAAAGAGATTTATAAAACTCCTGAAGTTTGGAGCAGTGGTAAAAATAAAATTGAAGTTAAAATTGAAGGGGTAAAAAACTTTAATGCGGTTATTCTTGGTGGCGAAACAATACCGGATGTGAACAAAGTTGATAATGTTTATATCAAATAATCCTTAACTAAAATATTAAAATTGATTAAAAAGAAAATCCGATAGCACGCTATCGGATTTTTTTTAACTGATTATCTTTTTCTATCACGTGAAAAAGATCTGCTTTTCTTTTCATCACGTTTATCAAATTTTCTATCCTTATCACGTGAAAAACCAGATTTCTTAAAACCGCTTGAGCTTTTTCTTTCTGAACTAAAATTAGGTTTACTGCCGGAACTTCTTCTTTTTTCTGCGATCTCAATATTTATCTCACGTTTTCGCAGATATTGTCCTTTAAATCCATCCAATATTTCTGATTGATATCTGCTGTCTGCTTCAAAGAAAGAAAAGTTTTTCAAAATTTCAATCTGCCCAACTTCAATATCTTTAATACCGGTAAAATCATTTATCATCCCGATAAGCTGAGCGGGTTTTAATCCATCAGTTACACCAAGATTAAGGAAATAACGTGTATAATCACTTCTGCCGGTTCTGGATCTTTCTGTATTTCTTTCTTCCTTAGGGCTTCTTAAATCAGGCAGACTTTTGTAGTAATCTAAAAATCTATTAAACTCTATTGAAACAAATCTTTGTATTAATTCATTTCTTTCCATCCATTCAAGTTTTTCATAAATTTTTGGAAGAAACGATTCAACTTGTTCGGTATCAACTTCAACTTTTTCAACTCTATCAATCAAATTAAAGAGCTGTTTTTCACAAATCTCTCTACCTGAAGGGATTGGCAGAGTTATAAATTTTTTGTTTAACTGTTTTTCTATGGTGGAGAGTTTATATTTTTCTTTAAGATTTAAAATAACAATAGAAGTTCCGGCTTTGCCTGCTCTTCCTGTTCTTCCGCTTCGATGAGTATAAAGTTCTAACTCATCAGGCAGATCATAATTTAAAATATGTGTAAGATCATCAACATCAAGCCCGCGTGCGGCAACATCGGTAGCAACAAGTAGTTTTAAATGTCTTGTACGGAATTTATTTAATACTGCTTCGCGCTGTGATTGTGAAAGATCGCCGTGAAGAGCATCTGCATTATATCCATCTTGAACAAGCTTTTCTGCAACTTCTTTAGTTTCTTGTCTTGTGCGGCAAAAGACAATTCCATAAATATCGGGATGAAAATCAACTATGCGCTTCAGGGCAAGATATTTATCACGAGCGTGAACGAAATAGCTAACGTGCTCAACGTTATCAGCACCGGCATTTCTTTTTCCAATTGTAATCTCAACAGGATTTTTCATATACCGATTTGCAATGGATAAAAGTTGTTTGGGCATCGTAGCAGAAAACAAAAATGTGTTACGGTTCTTTGGTGTGTTTTCAAGAATTGATTCAAGTTCTTCTTTAAATCCCATATTAAGCATCTCATCAGCTTCATCAAGAATAACAGCTTTAACATTATTTAAATTAACAACATCTCTGTTTATCAGATCTAATAATCTTCCCGGAGTTGCAGATATGATTTGTGCGCCTTGTTTAATTTTTTGTATTTGTCTATCCATACTTGAACCACCAAATATCGCAGCAATTTTTATATTCTTATCAAATGCAGCAAAATCTTTTAGATCATCCGCAATCTGTAAACACAGCTCACGAGTTGGTGCAATTACTAAATACTGAACTTGTTTTAATTGGGTATCGGTTTTATAAATTATTGGTAATCCGAATGCGGCTGTTTTGCCGGTTCCGGTTTGTGCCAGTGCAATTATATCTTCGCATTTATCGTGCAGCATAAGTGGAATTATCTTTTCCTGCACAGGCATCGGTTTTTCAAAACCTAATTCTTTTATTGCTTCTAAAATGGTTTTGCTTAACCCTAACTCTTCAAATGAATCCATTGATTTTCCTAAATTTTTCTTTAATAAATTATATACTTGGTTGGTTACTTTACTCTTTGTAAGATTTAACAGGCTGGAACATCAATCAGAATATCAGGCAAGTTTATTTTCTATTTAACTAATAGACCTGGAATTACTTTTTCAGGTAACATTGAGTAAAAATTACTATGCAAATATAAACAAAAAATTATTAAAGACAGCTAAATCAATACCTAATCCTCTGTTATTCGATATTTTGAAAGGTTTTAAGATGATTTCGCTTAAAATTAAGATTGGATAAAAACATCATAGATAAATAAAAGAATAATTAAATGGATAACAGTTTAATTTATTAACCTTTAATTGATTAACATGCAACCATGCACCCATGTAACAATGCATTCATGCACCCACAACGCAATGATTTTAGGTGATATTTTCTAAATGAGTTATATAGAAACTGAATTCAATTTTACCAAATTGATTATTCAACTGGTTTTAATATTATTGCTGTTCCTCCACCGGGCGCTAAAGATAAATTAATTGAATCTTCATTATTTACTTTTGTCTTTTCAATTACATACTTCATAGGATTTTTTTCCCAATCCGAATCGGGAGCATCCTTGTATACAGTCATTTCATAATTTTTATGATTTAGAAAATCAAGTTTAATATTAAATGTTCTTGCTTCTTCATCAGTGATTGCACCAATGAACCAGTTCTCAGAATTTTTATCTTTCCTTGCAATGATAACATAATCACCGGGCTCTGCCTTTAAGATTTTTGTATCACTCCAGTCAACAGGAACTTGTTCGATAAAAGTAAATGCGTCAGGAAATCGCTCATAATTTTCAGGAAGATCAGCCGCCATTTGTAATGGGCTGTAGATTGTAACATAGAGTGCAAGTTGTTTTGCCAGTGTAGTGTGAACCTGATATTTACTACCGGGATTATAATAATCCATTTTTATCTGAAAGATTCCCGGAGTATAATCCATTGGTCCACCCATAAATCTGGTGAAAGGAAGTATTGTTTCATGTTCAGGCGGATTGCCGGTACTCCAGGCATTAAATTCATTACCGCGAGCTGCTTCGGCAGCAACCCAGTTTGGATATGTTCGCTGCAACCCTGTTAATCGAACAGACTCATGCGAATCAACACAAATATTATACTTAGCTGCTTTTTCCACGACACGCATATAATGATTTACCATCCATTGACTATCGT
Organism: Ignavibacteriaceae bacterium; assembly: GCA_036796535.1. Classification (GTDB taxonomy): domain Bacteria; phylum Bacteroidota; class Ignavibacteria; order Ignavibacteriales; family Ignavibacteriaceae; genus IGN3. The sequence continues at coordinate 6,835 of DAIRCT010000025.1, read as the reverse complement.
GATGCTCGCCGCGAGGAATAATTTTTCCAACGTAGCCTGTCTTAACCGAATTGTAACCATGGTCTTTCATAAATTTAAATGCTTCATCCATCCTTCTCTCATAATTAGTAGCTGATGCGGATGTTTCATGATGCATTATCAACTTTATATTTTTTTCTTTTGCGTACTCTTGTAACTCATCAACATTAAAATCAGGGTAGGGAGTTACAAAATCGAAAACTTCTTCTTTCCAGTTTCCGAACCAATCTTCCCAGCCAACATTCCATCCTTCAACCAATACTGCATCAAATCCATGCTTTGCAGCAAAATCAATGTAGCGTTTTGTATTCTCTGTTGTTGCTCCGTGTTTACCATTTGGTTTAAGTGAATTCCAATCAACCGCACCGAGCTTTACATTGTTGATATCCGAATAATTCCAGGAAAATTTTCCCACATGCATTCCCCACCAGATTCCGATATACTTTTGTGGTTTAATCCAACTTACATCTTCATATTTTGTTGGTTCATTGAGATTAAGAATTAATTTTGATGCAAGGATATCTTCAGCTTTATCACTTACAATTATTGTACGCCAGGGAGTAGTGCATGGTGTTTGCATGTAAGCTTTATTGTTGTATGCATCGGGACAAAGCTTTGTTTGAAGTACAAAATTTGTTCTGTTAACCTGAAGATACATTGCCGGATAATTCAGCAAAGCTGCTTCATGTATATTGATGTAAAAACCATCATTTGATTTCATCATTAAGGGAGTTTGCACTATATCTTCGCCGGGCAAATTTTTTACAATAATATCGTTAAAATTTTTTCCTTTATTTGCATCAACTTCTGAAAGCAGGGAAGTGGTATAAGTGTATTCCTGTGAATCATAATCACCTGGAATCCAAAAAGTTTTATGGTCACCGGTCATTGCAAATTGAGTATTTTCTTCCGAAACAATAAAATACCTCAGATTATCCTGTACAGGAAACTCATACCTGAATCCAAGTCCATCGTTGAACAATCTGAAAGTAACAATCATAATTCGCTTTTCTTTTGGCTGAAATAATGTTACCTGCATTTGTTTATAGTTGTTTGTGATTTTATCAACTTCTCCCCAGACGGGTTCCCAGACATCATAAAATGATGTTGTATCAATTTTGTTAATCACAAAATCATTTATAAAATCCGGCTGATCAACTAAATCAATACCGAGCTTGCTGTCTTTTATAATTTCTTTTCCGTTGAGGGTAAGATTATAAACAAGTTGATTTTGATCTGATAGCTTAATGTTCAATTTAATCTTACCATCTGGCGAAGATATCTGTTGTGAATAATTATTTTGAAATACTAGAGCAAGCAAGAAGGTGATTAAAAATGTTTTCATATCGTCTTTTCTTTTATTGTATAATAATAATTTTAAAAGATTATTAACTGTTCTGGTTATAACACTTATTGAATTGCTGATTGTGGAAACTTATGAAATAAACGTTGTTCATTTTCTTATTTGTAAAATAAATCAATACCACGCACTATTTACATAATATTATTTTCTCTTTAAAAAGAGGATAATTAAAATATTTTTTTTATTTACAAGTTAACCAATAAAGCATAAGATACTTTTATAGCTCAAAAAATATTTAACAAAATAATTATATATAATGATACGAGAATTCTATCTTCAACTTTATTTTTTAAAAGCTATAAGCAAGTCCCATTTCGCAAAAGAATTATCCTGATAAATATGAAATTTATTTTCAATCTTCTCGATTTTAAAAGTCCCAAATAAATATAGACTATTATGCCATATTGGATCCATTAGTAACCAGGATACATCATTCATGACAATAGAATCCTGTGATAATGAAAAGTAACCTGCATCAGCTAAAGAATCGGCTGCAGTTGGATCAGATGAAAAATCTGCAACAGCTGAATACGAATACGTTGAATCATTAAATAAAATGGAGATGATTCCCGATTGAGTAACGGGGTCTGAATTTTTATAACTTTTAAAAATTACAGAAAAAGTACCAGTGTATTTACCTTTATTAAAATCAATCTGTTCAGGTGATAAATTATCTGTACAATGTAAAATGAAGAGCAGCAAAGGAATAAATAAAAAAGAGGTACGAAAAGATTTCAAATATTCACCTTATTAATCAAGAACGCTTAAAAAATAATTTATGGACAAACACTCCGCTATAGGCGCCAATGAATGCAATAACTAAGGCTAATATTGATCCGTAGTTATTATGTAAAATTATATTCCAAAGGGGAATCCAGATACCAACCGACAGTGCCCACATCCAGGCACGTTCGGGTATTGCTAATCCAAGAAATCCAGTGGCTAAAAAAATTAATCCTGCAGAAATTCCGGTATCATTCCAATTTGGTCTTGCATCAATCCAACAAATAAGCACACCAATTACAATGGCTAAAATAAAAAGTACCCAAAAATTAAACTTTATTCTCATTCTTTTTAAAATATTTTTTAGAAAAATTATCGTTTCCTTTCATCGTTCCAAATTAATTTTTCATCTGTCCGTTTTTCAAAAAAATCCGGACATTTGCCATCACCACTTCCTGTAATTCCGCCATCAGGTGCGCAAATTACTCTCCCATATTTATCGTACAAAGTACTGAATTGATCGCAGCATTGCGGCGGGACATAATAAACGATTTGATTATTATAACTGTATTGCCAAATTGATTGCGGCGGGTTTCCCACGGGTTGACTTTTAAATTCTGTAATCAGATTATTTATCCAATCTGGTATGTCATTGGTCGATGAAGGATTAGTGCAATCATTAAAAACAAAAAGAAGAACAGCTAACAAAAAAATATTTCTTATTCTCATTGTATCATCGCCTTGTTTTATAATTTATGTTGATAAACTTGCAACAAACTAACAGCAATAAAATAACTAAGGGAATTCTTTAAAGCTATATTATTTTTCGCCCTTGACTGCGATAAAGATTGCAACAAAAATAGTGGAACGATAATCGCGATATGAAAAGAACTTATGGGGCAATCCCAAGAAAGTGATTGAATAGTTTTTCTATAGCCCATTGATTTTTTTATTAAAGATGTTAGGGCTAACTTTTAAATATATTTAATAAAAAACGTAACCTATTATTTAACAACCCCTTTTGATTTAAATAATTTATCGAATAAGAAAACAGCCAGACAGTATAAAATAATCCAAATTGATAAATCGATAAGAAGCCCAACAAAAAAAGAATATTCCTGAAATGGATAGAAATTAAATAACCAATAGATTGCTTTTGTAACTAAGTAAGCAAAAATAAAAGAAAGAAAATATTTCATATTATTACCAATAGTCCTTGCCGAGATTTTATTGCCGCCTAACCATTTACCGCTAACCAGTAGCCCAGAAAGCAATGCTAGTTAACCACAAATATTTTTTATTTATTTGTCCGCCGATATAGGCGGATTAAAAATTTATTTAATAGAAAATACTTAAACAGCAACTTATTTTTACTTACTCAACTTAAACAACTTAATCGACAGTATTTAAAAGCTGGCTAGACTAGAAGATCAATTTAAGTTTTACCATTATGCTCAATAGTTATCACCACATTTCCTTTTTTATGTCCTTTGTCAACATATCTATGGGCTTCTACTATTTCATCCATACGATAGCGTCTGTCTATAACAGTTTTCAGCTTTCCCGCTTCACAGAGTTCTTTGAGAGCATATAGCTCTTTTACATTTAACTTGATGTTGCCGGACATCGAAAAAACGTTTAAATATTTTCCTGAATTAGAGAGGGATTTTTTTCGTTTTGAAGATTTAATTTTCCCTACAGCGTCATAGATAAGGTCGTAAGTCTCACCGTTTTCTGTAAAATCTTTTTGTGTGTAATCAATAACTTTATCCGCACCGAGTGATTTAACCATTTCCAGGTTTGAAGTACTGCATACAGCGGTAACTTCTGCACCATAGTATTTTGCAATCTGAATTGCATAAGTCCCAACGCTGCCGGATGCTCCATAAATTAATACTTTCTGACCTTTCTTGATATTCGCTTTTCTAAGATGGAGCAATGCGGTTATTCCGCCGTTGGAAACAGGTGCGGCTTCTTCGTGCGTCATATTAGCCGGTTTGATTGCGAGAATACCGTTTTCAGGAATGCAGCAGTACTCGGCATAAGCACCAAATCTAAATTCGGTGGATGCAAAAACAGGATCGCCTACCTTAAAGAGAGTAACATCTTTACCGACTGCTTCAATTTCTCCGGATAGTTCCATACCGAGTATTTTTTTCCTCGGTCCGGTAAAGCCAACAATCATTCGCATCAACGGCTTGAAGAAAAAATCTTTAACGGGTCCTAACCCAGGCTCTAAACGTCGAATCTTGGTGTCACCTATGTGTGCAGTTGTAGCGATTACTTTTATAAGTACTTCATTGTCTTTAGGAAAACGTTTTTCAACTTCTTTAATCTGAAGAACCTCAGGTGGACCGTATTTAGTGTATATAACTGCTTTCATTGTTTCCAATACATTTTTCTCCGGGTTTAATTTTTTTCCGACACCAAAATTAGAAAATGTCTCAATAAAAATTTGGTCAAAGGCAAAAACTAATTAATCACTTGTTATTTAATAAATTTTTGGTATTAGCTTTTTTGTCCTCTTCTCATAGTCAGAATATTTAACTCCCATTTGCTCAACCATAAAATTTTCTTCAACTCTAATACGATTCATATATCCAATAAGTGTCGATAAGAACATGAGAATTATAGATAACCAATTTGACAATGAAATAGAAATACCAATAAAGATTAATAATTGGCCCAAATAACCGGGATGTCTAATATATTTATAAAGACCTTTTTCGATTATTTCCTGATTTTCAACTTTGGTAACCGAATACGAAAAATATTGTTTAAGTGTTTTAATGGAAATAATCCTAATGACCAACCCTGCTATTATTATTAACAATCCTGCGGCGAAGAAAATGTTCCAGTGATAAATTCGGCCAATTTTTGTAGAAGCAATAGAAAAAGAAAGCAAATAACCAATTGTTATGGAGATAATAAGTACCCATAAACTTCCTTTATCACCTTTGCTAACAATTTTAATTTTTTGTCTTTGCCGTAAACTTAAATAAAACTCAAAAATTCCGTACAGGTATGCAATCGTTAATATAACAATTATTTTGAGATTCATGTCTAGACTCGATATATTTTATTCTATGACTAACGACGTTGCCGAAAAGCGGCGCCCCCAGAACAAGGAAGCCGAATAGAAGCAACAACTTTTTATTTATTGAAAATATTTCTTAGAACAACATATCTTAACAAGCAACTTATCCGCCGAGGAGGATTGCAAACTCAATTTCATAATTAAATAAATGCCGCACTGAAAAACACTGTCCGTGTTGAGCGACGGGTTATGTGTGATGATACTATTCCTTGATTGCTTTTTCCTTTTGAATTCTATCATAGTCGATCAAAGCCAACTTAATGCTCGAGATTACAGTTTCCGGATCATCTTTCATAATATAATGTCCAGAGTTGGAACAATAAAAGAACTTTCCATATTTCAAAGGTTCTAATAATGCTATCCAACGTTTCATTTTTAGATTTTGATCAATTCTAAATAATTTCTTCTTATCAAAAATTGTTTCACCTCTGTCATCGGGAGTTGTTGGATATCCACCAGCCATAATAAAATGCACAGGAACATCGGGTAAAGGAGTGCTATCGCATTCCTTAAATTCATCTTGGGTTAACTGTATTGATATTTTCACTTCTTCAACATAAAAATTCGGCATTTCGGCAAAAAGTTTTTCTTTGAAATTTTCATAGGGCTTTGCGAACATAGAATCGATTTGATGCTGAGTTAATCCAATTTCTAAATATGGAAGATCCCCGTCCCCTTTCTTTTTTGTGAAATCTATAGGATCGACAAATATTAGTCCGGCAATTTCATCGGGATAATACGAAGCAAAACTTCTTATGTATGCTCCACCAAAAGAATGAGATACTAATAAGTATGGTGGCTTAAGATCTTTTTCTAAAAGCATCTTTCTTAAATTTTCTACAATATGTTTTGTGGTTGGAGGAATGCTATCATTTTCGGATTCTCCAATTCTTGGGCGGTTATAAGAAAATATTGTAGATGTCTTCGATACTTCAGAAATAACAGTTTCCCAATTACCATATTTACTAGCCATACCATTTTCAAATACAATCACTGGTTTATCCTTATGTTTGTTCTCTAAACCAGCTATGAATATTTCAATCTTCTTACCATTTACATCAATAAATTCTTTTTGTCCAAAACCAATGCTGCTCATTCCCAAAATTATTACAATTGCTGATATCATTATTCGATTCATTTTATTTCTCATTAACAATACTCCTTAGATTAGAATACATAAATAACGACGTTGCACCTAACCCGCCTACCTTGACTCGATGTCAAGTCCAGGGTGGCCGCGCCCCATAACAGGGAAGCCGAGTAAACCTGCCTGACGGCAAGCCTGTCCTGACGAACGTCGGGGTTAATTAATTAGTCCGCCGCGGCGGAGAACAATTAGAACCTGCCTACCGGCAGGCAGGCAACAAACTATAACTAAAACAACATCTCAAAAATAATTAATTCGCCGAACTAAAACGGCGGTCGGCGTTGATTGGCTGATTATGTGCTGAACCGCTTCTTAAATTATTTAGTAAAGCAGAAAATAAAACTTGTGACATTTCGATTCGCTTAATCAATTTTAATATTAATTGTTTTGCTTGATGTAAACTTAAACTTAGCATCTTCAAATGAGGGAGGCCCGAAAATTCCTTTTGCATCGTTGGAAACACCAACCGGTTCACTCGGCATTCCTA
>DAIRCT010000024.1:2705-39730 GCA_036796535.1 Ignavibacteriaceae bacterium | reverse complement strand
AGACGACTCAGCGAGTCGTCTTTACAGTAAAGACGTCCCGGTGGGACGTCTCTTAGATGCAACGGATCGATCGGGAGATCGATCCCTACTGAAAAGTAATAATAAAAAAGCCGCTTTAACAGGCGGCTTTTTTTTATATAATTGTATTTAAGATTCTAATTTCCAAAAACGTTTGCTACACCATTAATGTGTTTGGTTTTATCAATAATATTTCCACTTGCATCAACAACACCGTAATGACAATTAGCACATTGATTAAGTGAAAATGGTGCGTGACCCGTCGGAGGTAATCCGTGGCAGGATCCGCATTGTGCCTGAGAGCCATCAACTTTATTCCAGATAACACTTGCATTATTACCTGTCATTGTTGCTGCAGTATAAACAAACTGATATTTAGAATCTGCCAAATCTCGGGAGAAAGAAAAATTACCATGACAGTAAGTATTTGCACAGGTGTTATTTGTAAAATTGTAAGTCGGATTTGCACCGCCCTGAACTGATAATCTACCAAAATTAATTTCAGCTTTTCCATCGGTACCAAGATGTCCATTTGCATAAACTGATGAAGGCACTGTATGGCATGTAGAACAACGAATTACATCACCCAAATTATTCTGATAAAGATGCTGAACGTGAGCACCGACTCCTGCATATGTTGTTTGTGTACTTCCATTAAGCGCTCTTGGTGGTGCAATTTTAGTCGGGTCACTAAATGAACCATGACAGGTGTTGCAAGCTTCAGGTCCATTGCTGCCCGTATGACAAGTTAAACAGCTTGGAGCTGCAGTTCCACCTGAATAATTAGCAGCGTGACAGGAACCGCAAGCGCGCATATCCCATCCCAAATTTGCAGCAATATATTTACCATGGAAGTTTGGAGAACCTGGATTAACAATTCCATCCTGATGAACATTTATGGTTGAATGGCATGTTGTACAGCTTGGTGCAGCAATACCGCCCTGATAATTATTACCATGACAGGATGCACATTTACTCATATCGTCACCGGCATTGTTAGCAATATATTTACCGTGGAAATTTGGTGATCCAGGATTAAGTATTCCATCCTGATGAACCGAGATAGTAGAATGACAGGTTGCACAACTTGGTGAAACCACGCCTCCCTGATAAGTGCTGCCGTGGCAGGTTGCACATTCACTCATTTGTCCGCTGAGATTATCAGCAATAAATTTTCCGTGAAAATTTGGTGATTGTGGATTTGTAATTCCATCCTTGTGAACATTTAATGACGGATGGCATCCGGAAGTAATACAACTTACTTTTGCGGTTCCACCACTGAAATCAGCTGAATGGCACTGCTTACAATCTTCGAATTTATTTTTACTATCGATAAGTTGTTTACCATGAAAATTTGAAGATGAAGAATTAAAAACCCCATCTCCGTGGATATTTAATTCCGGTGCCGGTGAAATATCATTTTTTAAATCACTGCAACTTATAAACAGCAATGATGTAAAAAACGCAATTGAAAATAAAATTATATACTTCATTAGTTTTTCCATAAATGAATTTCAGTATTAATTTTTTGATCCATGACAGTATCCGCAAAATCCAATGCCCGGCTGAGATTGTGGCGATGCACTCGTATGGCAATTGTAACAAATAGAATTAGCATCGTTATGCCAGTCGCCATGCTCATCTCTCATAAAATTAGAGGTATGTGTTTTAGGATTAGTACCTTTAATGCCATCGCTATCCAGATGGCATGTAATACAGGTTGGGTCTGCGCCATTAACATCATGACAAGCCATACAGCTTTCAATATCCCTGCGGGCAAGTATAGCGTGATCACCACCGCCTGTACCAACTCCAATTGTTTTAAATGTCGGTTTAAGATGAGAGGCAGGAACCAAACCGCTGAATCCAATTCCCTCTCCCTCAGCCTGATGACAGGATGCGCAGAAAGTTTCCACCTGATGGCAGGTTTGACATTCGGCTGTCTTCCCTTTTGAATCAATACCATGAGTAAAACGATAGTTCAAATCGTGTACACGCGTAATTGCCTGTTGTTTTGCTCCATCAATAAAATTGCTTGGATAATACGGTTGATAGAAATTATTAGCCGTATTTGCTTCGGTAATACCTATTGTAGCAACGTGGCAATCTTCACAACTTTGATTATCATGGCACATTGCACAATTTGCATTAAACTCCATTGCTGCAAATTTATGATTATTAATAAAGCTAACTACTTTATGATCCTGCGGCATAAGATTTACAGTTGAGATATGGCAAGATTCGCATGCATTAGAGGCAACTGATTTATCATTGTGGCAAGTGTAGCAGGTTTCCATAGAGGGTACTGCACCAGCTGCCTGCCAGCTATAATCAACATCACTCAAACCTTTATGACAGGATTCGCAATTTAAATTTAACTTTGAATTCTGTAAGTGCATTTTATGATTAAAGAATAACCCACTTTCAGTTTGAGTTAATGCCTCGTAATTATCACCGATATGGCAAGTAGAACATTCTTTTTCATTATCAACTTCATGGCAGGAAGAACAATTATCGTGATTAGGTAAAAGTCTATCCTTTAAGCTTTCACTTGTCATAACGGCACTATGGCAACTCTGGCAATCAGTAACTTCTTTATGAAGTGAATGAGAAAACTTAATTTTACCTTCATTTGACTGAGGTTTATCAACTTTTAAGGAACTAATTGCACCCACCAACAGAAAAACCAATGTTCCTAAAAAGACGAACAGATATATTACTTTTAATTTTTGCATAGTAAAATTTTATAAGTTTAAGTTAAACCAGTGATTAAGTTTAAAGAAAAATCTAAAATCATTTTTATAAATCTTATTATCCATATACTGTGCCTGAACATCAAAGGATAACATACGCAACGGGCGAATGTTAAATCCTGCCAGCAAAGTTGTTAGATTATTTGATTCAGCATCATTAGGGGATAATTTATATTTAGTAAATGAAACACCAATTGAAGGAGTTAGTAAACCATCAAATAAAGTGTAACCGGAATAAAGCGAAACAGCATCAAGTTCACCGGCATAACCGAATGTTTTACGATAATTAACTGTACCCCATTCTGTTGCTAAGCCAAAGCCCAATCTTTGAGCGTTATCATCTTTATACTCAACGTTACCAAATTTACCCGTTAATGTAACGGCACTGCTTATCTGATAATCTGCTCCCAATTCAACTTCATAAGTATTTCCATAATCAAAGACCGCAAATATGGAGTTATATCTTATCTTAGGTGATCTATAATTAAAATAAACATTTAAATTTAGCCGATCGGATCCCTGGGTTCTGGACTCAAATTCAAACTTAGAAGTTTGATTGAAATTAATATCATAATCATACCTTGTAAAAACAGAGATAAAATCCTTGTTTAAGTAGGATAATTCACCTGTAATAAACTGGAACTGATTAGATTTATTTTCAATTTCGACAAGCAACGGGTTAAGAGTCAGATCAGGTAAGAGGCGAACAGTTTTATAAGATTCTGGTTTATAGTTTTTATTAATATAACCGACAGAAAACTGAAAGTCTTTAAGGACTGTTGTTGTAAATTTTCCACCAAGTAAATAGTTATCGCTCCAGTTATCAATAAGCTGTAACTTTTGATAAGCAGGCACGTTTCCGCCATAATAGGCAGAAAATTTATAATCACCCTTTTTGATATTGACTAACGCTCCATCAAAAAGACCACCTGCCACGTTGTTAATGATCGGCTGCCTGCCCAATTTTATGGTGGCAACGTCTAAAAGATTTCGTGCTTCAAAATATAGATTATAAAATCTCAGTCTTGGATCATACTCCATTTTATTTGATAGATTTCCCTCGAGATTAAAATATGATCTAATAGAAATATTATCATAATTAAAATTAAGGTTTAACATCTCATAAGCTCTAAGATATTTTTCTGAAGTGGTAGGTGAATCATATCTCTCAAATGAGTATAAAGAGCTTGAGAATCTTCCGTTAATATTTTGAGCAGAAACCATCATTGTTGCCCCTAAACAGAGCAAAATAATTAACTTTTTCATTTAATTTTTCTATCAGAGTTATTCAATAAATAAAATTAATTAGTTTCCTTTAGGTATATCGTGTTTAATTTTCTGCCAGGCTTCCTGAATATTCATATCAACATAAGTCGGGCTTTCGGCATTATGACATTCGATACAGAAAGTCTCAATTTTATCGTGCATAACCAGACCATTTTTAATCGCAAGCTCTTTATCTTTCATAACTTTCATATCCTTATAATCAGATCCGGCTCCGTGGCAGGTTTCGCATTGAACACCATCTTCAACTTTAAATTTCTTACCAAGCATTGAAGCATCAAGGTTGTACCCGGTTACATGACATTTTAAACATTCTGGTGTTTCAACAGCGGCAGTTTTAAATCCTTTTTCTTTAGCAATTTGATTTGCTTTTTCAGTCTTCAAAGTTTCATACGCTTTTGAGTGAGCACTGTTTTTCCATATAGATAACTGACTTCCCTGCTTTTCGGTTTTATGGCACATACCGCAAGTTTCGGCACCGACGTAAGTATGAGCATTTTGGGAAAATATTGAAGTGAAGGGGATGATAAATAGAGCTATTAGAGCAAAAACTGAAAGTCGCATAAGACCTCCTATAATAAATTGATTATTACTATTGCAATATGGTAAGAATTCTTAATAAAGGCAAAATTTATTTATGTAAATACTTGACTTTATTTAAATTAAAACTTTTGCACAATTAAATTTAATCTAATACTTATAATTTTGAAAATAAAAGTTAAGAGTTCACAAATTGAGTACCATAAAAAATATTAAGTTAATTGAGCATTAGCTTTTTTTATTCTTGAATTTGATAATGGGCAAGAGCAAATAATCCCACAAATGAAAATTACTTTTGCGATATCCATTACAACTCAGGGTTTATTTTCAGAGTAACATACAAATTGCTTATGTTTGCGCACCTATTTCTACAAACAAATTATTAAAGGCAGGAAATAAATAATTTACATTAGTCATAAGAATGTAATTCTATAAATTTCCCGAATATTGAGAAACAAGATTTTATTATTAATAATATGCAAAAACTTTTAGTAAATGATATTTTAACAGTTAAAGATTCGCCCGTTCACGGTAAGGGCTTATTCTCTTCCATAGATTTTTCTTCAGGTCAGACTATAACAGCAATTGAAGGAGATATTATTGATGCTGATGAGTGTGTTAGGCGTGAAAGCGAAGGTAATGTTTACATCTTTTGGAAAGAAGATGATATCTACATTGATGTTTCAAACCATTCAATTATTAAATTTATTAATCATTCTTGTAACTATAATTGTGATGTTGAAGAAGATGAAAAAGGGAATTTAATTTTGATTGCCATTAAAGATATACAAGCAGGTGAAGAGCTGACTATAGATTACGGTTATGATGAGATTTATGAGAGCTGTACCTGTGATGGTTGTACAAATAAGACAATATTTAAATCTAATTAAGTTATAATCTGAGTTTGAAGTGCAATCTCCTCTAATATGGATGAGACCTTTAAACATTCATTAAGCGAACCATTAAACACTATTGCTTTACCTTTTACGTGCACTTCAAAAGCATAATCTCTTGCCTTTTCAAAACTGCACTTTGTTGCTTTGATTAATTGATTAATAACCTCATCAAATGTATGCCAATCATCATTGAATAAAACAACTCTGGAAGAAAGTTCCTTATCCGTCACATGCTCTGTGGTTATATCAATTTGCTGCGATTCGTTTGGCTTAATTTCCATAAGATAAAAATAGTTATTAGTTTAAATTTATAAAAGAATTTCTTTTTTAAAACAATAGATTGATAATTAAAAGCATCAATAATTGATTTTAGAAACAGCCATCGTTATTTTTTAAATAAAAACAAGAATTTTTACGGAGGTTAGATGAAAATTGCAGCTTGTATAAGTCACGTTCCAGACACAGCAACAAGGATTAAGATTGGAACAGATAGGAAATCTATTGATCCAAATGGTGTAACTTTTATCATAAATCCTTATGATGAATTTGCAGTTGAAGAAGCTTTAAAAACTAAAGAAAAGCTTGGTGGCGATTCATTAGTTTATGTTATAAGTGTGGGCGGTGATGCCAATAAAGAAACATTGCGCAAAGCATTGGCAATGGGTGCTGATGAAGCGATTTTACTTAAAGATGTAAATCAAAGAGATTCATTTGGAATCGCTTCTGCTCTTGCTGACGAGATAAAATCCCTTGGCTGTGAGTTAGTATTTTTTGGTAAGCAGTCTGTTGATTTTGATAATTCTATAACAGGACAAATTACCGCAGAAATGCTAAATTATAATTGTGTACCTGTTGTGGTTGATTTTAAATTAGATGGAAATAAAATAACTGCCGAGCGAGAAATTGAAGGCGGTAAAGAAGTAGTAGGCACCGAACTTCCCGCAATCATTACTGCGCAGAAGGGACTAAATGAACCAAGGTATGCCTCGCTAAAAGGAATTATGGCAGCTAAGAAAAAAACTATCGTTGAAAAACCTGCTGCCCCGTCAACAAACTTTACCGAAGTACTTGATATGAGTCTTCCCTCATCAAAACAACCAGGAAGAATATTGGGAACAGATAGTACAGCAGTTCCTGAATTAGTTAAATTATTAAGAGAAGAAGCAAAGGTTATATAATTATGTCAAACAAAATTTTAGCAATATTAGAACAGAGAGAAGGATCTCTAAAAAAAGTTTCTTTTGAAGCTGCAAGCATTGCAGTAAAACTGGCAAAAGAACTTAACGCTGATGTTGAAGCGGTAGCTGTAGGATCAGATATTACAAACTTACCGGAAGTTGGTAAATATGGAATTTCTAAAGTAACCTTACTAAAAAATTCTGATTTGTTTAACTACTCCTCCAGTGCATACTCTGAAGCAATAAGCAATTATGCAAAAGAAGTTAATGCAGGTTATCTGATTTTAGGAAACACTTCTTTAGGAAATGATTTGGCGCCCAGATTAGCAGTTAAATTAAATTCCGGCTGCGTAATGGATTGCACCCATCTTAAAGTTGATGCGGGTGAGATAATAGCCACACGCCCTGTATATGCGGGTAAAGCAAATCAAACTGTAAAACTTAATTCCGCCGTTAAGATTTTTACTATCAGACCAAACATCTTCAAGGCAGAGCTTACCGGGGCAGGTGATGCTGCTGTTGAGGTTAAAGAATTATCCAATCCGAATTTAAAATCAAAAGTTTTATCCTTCAAAAAATCCGAAGGGAAATTGGATGTTGCTGAAGCGGATATAATCGTTTCAGGTGGGCGCGGTATGAAAGGTCCTGAGAATTTTAAACTGATTGAAGACTTAGCAGAGGTTCTTGGTGCTGCAGTTGGTGCATCCAGAGCTGTTGTTGATGCCGGCTGGAGACCGCATCGTGAGCAAGTTGGTCAAACTGGTAAAACTGTTTCCCCTTCTCTTTATATTGCGTGCGGAATTTCCGGGGCTATTCAACATTTAGCCGGGATGTCAACTTCAAAGTACATTGTTGCAATCAATAAAGATAAAGATGCACCTATTTTTAGTGTAGCTGATTATGGTATTGCCGGTGATCTTTTTGAAGTTCTGCCTGTATTGACTGAAGAGATTAAAAAAATTCGTTCATAAAATTTATAGGTTAGGAATTTGGATAAAGTCCAGTGTGAAATTTTAGGTTTATCTACAAGCCCTGCTACTGGCGGGGCTTATGCTATCCTTCTTAAAGAAATTGATGGCTCAAGAAGATTGCCAATTATTATAGGAGCTTTTGAAGCTCAGGCAATTGCCCTGGAAATGGAAGGGATTAAACCGCCTAGACCGCTAACTCACGATTTGTTAAAGCAGCTTGTTGATAATCTTGGAGCAAGTGTAACGGAAGTTATCGTCAATGAGCTTAAGGACAATACATTTTATGCAAAAATCGTTTTGGAAGTTTCAGGATTAACGAATGAAATTGATGCACGACCCAGCGATGCTATTGCACTTGCTGTAAGAACTTATGCCCCGATTTATGTAAGCGAAGCAGTAATGGAATCCGCCGCATTTATTCCTTCAGATGAAAATGAAAATGAGCCGAATGAGATTAATCTTTCTGAATTGGATAATGATAAAAAGCCGTTAACCAAAGAAGCGCAGCTTGCTGCAATGCAGGATAAACTTAGAGAAGCTTTAGAAAAAGAGGAATACGAAAGAGCGGCAAAGCTAAGAGATGAGATTAAAAGATTAACGCAGAATAATTAAGTCACCTTACGCAAATCTGTGAAACCTTCGAGGTTTGGCCAATAATGTTGTTAAAATAATAGAAAAATTCTTAATTATTTCAGAAAACCTCGAAGGTTTTTATCAAATGTGCGTAACATAAGTTATTAATTAAAAACCTTCTTGCCTATTTCGCATTCGAGGCATTTTTGCTTGATACAATAATTTCTGAACAAATCGATCATACCCTGGTAATATACACTTCTGAATTTTTCATCTTTAAATCCTAAAACGTCATTCACCTGATCAACTAAATGGTTGCTTTCTTTCTGATAAAAATTGAGAAACAACTCAAGTACTTTTTGAGATAAATCTTTTTTATCATTTATCTCAAAATAAACAGAAAATATTGGTAAGATAATATTGATAATAATTTCATCTGCGCGCCCAATACCCACGAAGTAATTTAATTTTGTTTTTGTTGGTTTATTAAAATTAAAATGATCAGCCCAGTAACCATCGCCTTTAATTACCAGCTCATTTCTCAAACGCGTAACAATTTTAGGAGTGTCATTATTATCCTGGAATATTTTTAACAGCCGATTAAACTGATCTTTTTTAATCAGTCTTTCTGCAAATCTGGCTCCGGCAGCTAATCTAACAGTAGGAAAATTTTGCGGACGCAATTTGAAGAAATGCCAATCATTTTTATTAAACATTTGTGAATCATATTTTGATTTCACTTCAGTCCAATCATCAAGGCATTTTCTCATATAGTGGGAAGTTACTTCATCCGGAATATCAATCACTTCCGGCATCAATCCGCTGATTTGTAAATAAATACTCTCCAGTTTTTCGGCAGAAATATTTTCTATACTTTTAAGAAATTTTATTTCAACGGCGCGGCTAACCTTTAGCATAATATCTTTATTTTTTGAATATCCGAGGGCTTCAAAAACCTGTTCATAAAAAAGCTGCTGCCAGTAAATTGCAGATTCAAAATCCTGCCGGGTAAATTCGTGTGAATTAATTTTCTGATGAAAATCATGATAGACAACCGGCTCTTTAAGTTTCAACTGATCGAGTAAAATTAATTCTTTCAATCTTTCAACATTCTTTTCACATTTCCTGCGGAACCTAAGCAAACCGAGATTTTTTATAAAATTAACTTTCTCTTTCTTTTCAATCTTTAGATTCAAATCCCGGCAAGGCATTTTAATATTATTTTCATCTTTAATGTTTGTAAGGTCTTTAGGAAGATTTTCTTTTATGGATGACGTAAGAAATTTTTCTAATTCAAGTGTTGGAACTTTTCTTCCACTGGAAGTGACAACAAAGGGATATGAGGAATCGTTTGATAAAACTGCGTGAAGAATAACCTTATTATATCTTTGATTTAGATGATGGCCGTGGGCTTTCCAATCTGAATGCAAATTATCAATTTCAATATCACCTGTAAAAGTAATATTGCCTATTCTGATTCTTGCGTGATGATAATCCGGACCTGCTTCATCAGTATTCCTAACGCCGGGATCAATAATTTCAATAGACAGACCTTCAGCAGTAGTTAAGGAATTATTAAATCTTTTTTCTTCCCAGATTTTATAGATAATCTCTTCAGATATTTTTGAATTGTTACTCACTAAACACTCCAAAAAACATTACGATAGTATAACCGATGTTCTCAATTTACATTTTCTAATTGCTAATTTAATTTTTCTACATCTATTTACAAAGGAATAATACATCATTAAAATTATTTGATTGAAATTACAGAGAAAAAAATAGATGCAATAAATCGTAATCTTATTTCACAATATCAGCAACTGTTTTATTAAGATTAATAATTTCAGTTTGTGCAACTTCTGCAAAGTTTTCCGAGTTGCTCTTATAAATTATAGCCCTGCTAACATTTACAAGATAATTTTTTCTATTATTTACTTTAAATAAAGAGACGACATCTTCAAGACTACCTCCCTGTGCACCTACACCGGGTAAAAGGACGGATAAATTTCCAAAGGAATTAATATTTTCTTTAAGCTCTTCAATTTTAGTTGCACCGAAAACTATTCCGCAATTATTATTAACATTCCAATGATTAATTTTTTCAAGAATATTTTGATACAGATATTTACCATCGCTAAGCTTTAATTTCTCAAAATCATTTGCACCGGGATTAGAAGTAAGGACTAAAATAAAATTTAATTTATCTGTGTAGTTTAAAAATGGTTCCAGAGAATCCTTACCCATATAAGGATGAAGTGTAACAGAATCAAACCCAAAATGATCATAAACAGAACTTGCGTACATTTGTGATGTATTACCAATGTCGCCTCTTTTTGCATCAGCAATAGAGAGAACACCGGATGGAATAAGTTCAATTGTTTTTTCTAATTCCTCAAAACCTTTTACACCATTACGTTCGTAAAAAGCAAAGTTAATTTTGTATGCAGCGGCATAATCTTTTGTTGCATCAATTATTGATTTATTAAAAGTAAGTACGGGATTTTTTTCTTTTAGCAGAATGGCAGGGATTTTATTTATATCAGTATCCAGCCCTACACAAATAAATTTTCCTTCATTATTTTTATTTAGAATTTTTTCTAAAGATGTCATGCTATCACGTATAATTTTTTCTGTTGCGGAAAACATTCGCAACAATGCCTAACATAAACATATTTACAATAAGCGAACTACCTCCATAACTTACAAACGGAAGCGGTATCCCAATTACAGGAAGAATGCCAACTACCATGCCTACATTTACTAAAAAATGGATCAAATAAACCGAGAGAATGCCGATAATCGTTAGACTTAAAAACTCATCTTTGGTTGTAGAAGCAATTTTTAAAATCCTTAGAAACAAATAAAGAAATAGAATTAAAATTATTATCGAGCCAACGAATCCAAATTCTTCACCTATCACACAATAAATAAAATCTGTCCATTGTTCCGGAATATACTGTAGTTGTGTTTGATTGCCTTGCAAAAATCCTTTACCCCAAAATCCACCAGAGCCAATTGCAACTTTGGCTTGTATTGTATTGTAGCCCGCACCGAGAGGATCTGAGTTGGGATCAATAAAAGAAAGTATTCTTTTTTGTTGATGTGGACTTAAAGCATTGTATAACCCGCCTGCAAAAAATCCGGCAGCCAGATTTAAAGCGAATATTGAAGCACTAAAAAATAAATCCTTTCTGAAAAGGAAAAGAAATATTACAACGATAAGAAGCGATGCTAAAAAATAAAAAGTTCCAAACAATGCCGAGACAGCAACAAAGCCGGGTGAAAGAACGACAAACAATCCAAATAAACTAATACCTTTCCAGAATATCAGCATTAGAATAAACCCGACAAAAACGAAAGAGCTTCCCATATCAGGTTCGAGTAATACTAAAGCCACCGGAATAAATCCAATTGCTAATGTAATTAAAATATCTTTGAATGAATCAATATCAGTATTCTTGCGGCTAAGGTAAGAAGACATTGCAAGTATAGTTCCTATCTTTGCAACTTCTGAAGGTTGAAAACCAAATGGACCGAAATCCAGCCAGCTTCGTGCGCCTGAAATTTTTCTGCCTACAATAATTACTACAACTAATAAAAACAACGAAAATAAGTAAGTAGGTATCGTAATGGATTTAAAGATATTTGTCGGTAATGAATAGGTAATAAAGAAAATAATAAACGAAGCTATTCCAAAAAAAACCTGTCGTTCAAAATTTCCACCAGCAGTTGGATGGTTTAATGTGGAGCTATAAATAGCAGCTAATCCAAATAAAAAAAGTATGGTCATCGGAATAAATAATCCGAAGTCAAATTTATCACTGATTTTATAATCAATCCGCAAAATCTGCGCCTGCAAAATTTATTTCTGTATCCTGGTTTTTATTCTTCTGATCTTTTAAAGTATCTTTCTTCAAGTATGCTTCGATAAGTTTTTTTGCAATTGGGGCTGCGTAAGTTGCACCAAATCCAACGTTTTCAACTACAACCGCGATAGCAATTTTAGGATCTTCTGCCGGTGCATAACAAATAAAAAATGCATGATCTTTTCCGTGTGGATTTTGTGCTGTGCCTGTTTTACCTGCGATGTGAATATCCTGCATTTTTATATGCGTAGCAGTTCCAGCTCCATTTACAACAAGGAACATTCCTTCTTTAACAATATCAAAAACTTCTTTCCTAATTCCTGTTTTTACTTCCGGAAATTTGAAAGGAATGATTTGCTTTGTTCTATCATCAAGATAACCCTTTACAACATGAGGTTGAAATGTTGTACCGTCATTCGCAATCAAAGCAACGTATTGAGCTAATTGCAAAGGAGTGACGCTAACTTCTCCCTGTCCAATGCCCAAACTTGCCATAATACTTCTGGGCCAGTTTTCTCCATAAATTTTTTTGTAATAATTTTCATCGGGAATAAGTCCGGCAACTTCTTCTCCGATATCGATTCCGGTTTTTTTAGAGAAACCAAACTTTACAGCATATTCTTTCCATTTATCTAATCCAATTTTGTAAATAAGATTATAGAAAAATGTATTACAAGATTTTTCAATAGCATGCACAACGTTAATTGACCCATGAGAACCGTGACATTTAAAGAATCTGCCAAATGTAAATCCACCACCACAATAATATGTTGTTGATGGTGTTATAAGTCCCATATCAAGAGCAGCAATAGCAGCAAGTATTTTAAATGTGGATCCCGGAGGCTTAACTGACATAGTGGCTCTGTTAAATGAGGGTTTATCAGGATCATTATAAAGTTCTTGAAGAAATTCTCTTGATGTAACATAAGAAAATTGTTCAAGATCATAATCAGGTGCACTGACCAAGGCAAGAACTTCACCGGTTTTAGGTTCGATAGCAACAATTGCACCTCTCATTCCTTTAAGTGCCTCTTCACCTGCTTTTTGCACATCAGCATCAAATGAAAGAACAAGGTCTTTTCCCTTAGTTGAATTTACATCCTGAGTGCCTTCTTTGTATCTTCCAATTTCTTTGCGTTTAGAATTTACGAGCACATAATTGTATCCTTTTATACCACGTAATTCTTTTTCATATTGTTTTTCAATACCATTATGTCCCACATAATCGCCGGGTTTATAATAATCCTTTTCTCTCTCCAACTGATCAGGTGAGATTTCCTTAGTATATCCAAAAGCATGTGAACCTTTAATCCCTAAGGGATATCCGCGCTGCATTTCAACTATATAATCAACACCGGGTAAATGTTCGGAATTTTCTTCAAGCCAGGAAACAACATTAAAGTCAATTCCTCTTTTAATTCTGATCGGGATGTAACGGGAATAAATTTTATTTTTTAATAATATTGAAGCAACATAACCTGGTTGAACTCCTAATATCTTATCAATTAAACTGTTTAGTTTAGGGTCATAATCTGCGGGAGTGATTCTTAACGTGTACGCGGGAAGATTATCCACCATAACTTTTAGGTTGCGATCATAAAAAACACCTCTGAAAGGTGTTTGTTCAATTCCTTTGATACTATTATTGGCTGATTTTTCTTCGTAAGATTCCCTGCTAACGATTTGCATTTGGAAAAGTCTGAATGATAACAGAAAAAATAAAACTATTATGAATCCAGATATAACTGTTTTTCTGTTGATCGATGCAAAATTAACGGACTTCAAAAGATTTTCCTTTTTGGATAAAATATCATTATCATTAAACTAATGGCAGCGGAATAAATTGCGGGTAAAAGAGAGTGCTGGTAGAATAAAAGAAAAATATTTGTATTAAAATCTACTGATGAGAAAAACGCATTGATAGTTGAATCAATAACAGCACACAATAAAACTATTAATGCAAAATTATAAGCAATTAAATTCTGATCTCTTTTATTTTCGGATGAAAAATATCCTGCTGTAAAACCTGCAATCGTCTTTGCAATCATAGTACTGCCAATTAAACTGCCTGTAATTATATCAAATAAAAATCCGTAAATAAATCCCAAAACAGTACCATAAATTTGTCCCTGGGTAATGCTGTAATAAACCAGAAGAATTAAGATCAAATCTGGAATGACAGAGCCAATTGATAGAAGCGGTATTACTGTTAGCTGAATAAGTAATATCGGGAAAAATAAAATTATAGAAAGTATGTATTGTGATTTAATCATTCGCGGTTTAAAAAGTTAAATTCGATGTTATCAATTTCTTTGCTTTTAACAATTCCAAGTACAAAAACATTTTCAATTTTTTGAAAATCCACAAAGGGTAGAACTTTTATTTCGTTAAATATTCCTTTTTCAACATTACCAATCTCTGCAACAATTCCAACCGGCAAAGGAAAAGGAACAATTGAACTTATTTCTGAAGTTACAATCCTATCGCCCTTTTTCATTGCATAAGTTTTAGGCACATTTATCATAACCAAATTATCGCCATTCCATTTCATCACGGCATTTTCCCGTGTGCGCTCACTTTTTACAGTAAGTTTAAGATCAACATTTGTAAGAGTGCGGGCAATAGAATAATTATCTGAAGTTGAAAAAATTATTCCAACCAATCCTTTATCAGTAATCACGGGCATACCGATTTTTACTGATTGATTTTTACCTACGTTTAAAGTAATTGTGCCCTGAGATTTTGTAAGTGATTTAGAAACTATTGTCGCAGGAATCAGTGGAAAATTTGTGGAATCTTTTAAGCTTAACAAACCTTTTAGTTCTGTGTTTAAAATTCCATACTCACGCAGCTTGCTTATTTGAAGCATCATCTCTGCATTTGTTTTGCGAAGCTCTTCATTTTGCTTTTTAAGATTACTAACATTAAAGATATCAGTAAAAACTGATGTAACTGATGCGAAAGTGCCAAAAGCTATTGATCTGACTCGCTGAACACCTGCGGAATTATTTTGTGAAAGTAAAACAAAACTAATGATCAGAAGAATTATTAAAACTAAATATTCTTTAAAGTTTGACCAGACAGATGCAAAAAACCTAATCATTAATATCTTCTGTTACGTATTAAAACCTTTGAGTAATGGTTAAGATTATCAATCACTTTACCGGCGCCCCTAACTACTGCAGTAAGTGGATCTTCAGCCACGTGAACCGGTAAACTGGTTTCCATTCTGATTCTTTCATCAAGTCCTTTTAGCAACGCACCGCCACCTGTAAGCATTACACCTCGATCAAGAATGTCTGCTGAAAGCTCTGGTGGTGTACGTTCAAGAGTTTGCCTTACAGCATCAACTATCTGAACGACTGCTTCATTTAATGCTTCACGTATCTCTACAGAACTTACTTCTGTTGTTTTAGGAATACCTCCAACTAAGTCTCTGCCTTTAACCTGAATCGTAATTTCTTCTTTTAAAGGAACCGCAGAACCGACTTCGCATTTAATAGCTTCAGCAGTTCTTTCACCTATGAGAATATTATGATTTTTTTTGAAGAACTGCATAATAGCATAATTCATTTCATCCCCGGCAATACGAATTGATTCTTCGTTTACAATTCCTGATAAAGCAATAACTGCAATTTCAGTTGTTCCACCGCCGATATCAATAATCATATTACCAACAGCGGCTTCAACATCAATTCCGATACCTATTGCGGCCGCCATTGGTTCAGCAATAAGATGAACTTCTTTAGCTCCTGCGTGTTCAGCACTATCGCGTACTGCTCTTTTTTCCACTTCAGTACAACCGCTTGGCACAGCTACAATTACTCTTCTGCTTGGCACTGCGCTGCCTGCACGCACACGTTTTATGAAAGCTCTGATCATACCTTCCGCAATTTCAAAATCGGCAATAACACCATCGCGCATCGGACGGGTAACTTTAATTTCTTTGTGTTCCCTTCCCTGCATTTCTTTGGCTTTATTGCCCAAGGCGATTATGCGTTTAGAATTTTTATCAAAAGCAACGATTGAAGGTTCATTTAAAACAATTCCTTTTCCTTTAACGTGGATAAGAGTGTTTGCTGTTCCTAAATCGATTGCAATATCGTTTGAAAAAAAATCAAAAATTCCCATTGTTCCTCTTAATGTTTAAAGTGTCTTATTCCTGTAAAAACCATAGATATATTATTTTGATTTGCAGCATCAATTACTTCCTGATCACGAACAGAGCCGCCGGGTTGAATGACGGAAACTGCCCCGCATTTTATTATTTCTAAAAGTCCATCTGCAAATGGGAAAAACGCATCCGATGCTGCAACGGAATTAGTTAAATCCAATCCGTGTTCTTTTGCTTTCATCACAGCAATTTTAGCAGAATCAATCCTGGACATTTGTCCGGCACCAACTCCCAGTGTGGCTTTATCTTTTACATAAACAATTGCATTGGATTTTGTGTGTTTTGCAACCTTCCATGCAAATTTTAAATCTTCTAATTCTTCGTTGGATGGTTTCTTATCAGTTACAACTTTTAATTCATTTTCATTTAATGAGATTGAATCAGCATCTTGCACAATAACTCCACCGGGAATTGAACGAAAAACTTTTTCAGCAGTTAAAACTGACATTAGCTGCTTAACTAATCTTCTGTCTTTTTTCTTCTTTAAAATTGCCAATGCTTCATCAGTAAATGAAGGGGCACAAATAATCTCGAGAAAAATTTTATTTAACTCAACAGCAGTTTGGTAATCAACTTCTTTATTAAAGACTACAATGCCGCCAAAAGAAGAAACAGGATCACATTTTAATGCTCGAATATACGCTTCAAATGGGTTCTTACCAATAGCTGCACCTGCAGGATTATTATGTTTTATTATCGTGCAGGAAGTTTCTCCAAGATCTTCGCATAATTCAACAGCAGCTATAAGGTCAAGAATATTATTGTATGAAATTTCTTTACCGTGAAAAACGTCGAAATAATCATAAAAATTTCCGTACACTTGCGCTTTTTGATGCGGATTTTCACCATATCTTAAAGATGAAGTTAGCTTTTCATTTATCCTGATATATGATGGCGGAAGTGAAAACCTTTTCTCTAAATAATTTGCAATATGAGTATCATAATTTGCTGTGTGAGAATAAGCGGCAACTGCTAACTTTTGTTTTGTCTCAATCGAGATGCTGCCTGTTTCCAATTCTTCTATAAAAGAATCATATTGTTCCGGATTGGTAAGAATAGAAACAAACTTATAATTTTTAGCTGCTGCTCTAACTAAACTTGGTCCGCCAATATCAATATTTTCGATGATATCTTCAAAAGTCGAGTCTGGGTTTGAAACTGTTTTTACAAATGGATAAAGATTAACGCAAACAATATCAATCGCTTCAATATGGTTTTGCAGTGCTTCATTGATATCTTTTTCATTATCTCTTCTGAATAAAATTCCGCCAAATATTTTTGGATGAAGTGTTTTTACCCTTCCATCAAAAATTTCAGGAAATCCGGTAATAGAACTAATTTCAACCACGTTAATTTGGTTTGATATAAGAACTTTAGCGGTATTGCCGGTGGCAATTATCTGGTAATCTGATTTTAATAATGCTTTTGCAAAATCTACGATTTTAGTTTTATCAGAAACACTTAATAGCGCAATTTTTTTCAATTATTTACTCAAGAAAATTAAAAATATTTATAAAACTACTTTTCTATTGTAACTCTGCCCGACTCAATCTTAACTTTATTAAGCGCGAACGCTTTGATGACATCAGGTAAAATTTTATGTTCAATATCTAAAACACGTTCAGCAATTTCTTCAGGAGATTTAACATCCGAAATATCAACACATTTTTGTGTAATTATTTTTCCAGTGTCGTAAGTTTTGTCAACAAGATGAACTGAAGCTCCGCTAACTTTTGCGGATGAATTAAAAACAGCACGATGAACATTCATTCCGTACATCCCTTTTCCACCGAAAGAAGGAAGCAATGCCGGATGGATATTAATTATACGATTCTCAAAATTATCTATAAGCTCAGTTGGAATTAATTTTAAATAGCCAGCAAGAACAACCAATTCGATTTCAAGCTTAGATAAAACCCCAACAATCTGATTTGATTTTATATTCCCTTCCCCATCACCAACAGTAAAAGTTTTTATATTATATTGTTCAGCGATACCGAAAGCTTTACAATTTGATTTATCACTAAACACCGCCATAACCTGGACAATATTTTTTAAATCAGGTGAGTCTAAAATAGCTTTTAGGTTAGATCCACGACCTGAAACAAAAACTGCTATTTTCAAAATAAAATTACCTGAAATGTTGGCGAAAATTAGTTATTCACAAAAAGATAATCAATTTAATTGCGTATGCTCAAAAGTAAGATTAAAAACCAATCCATAACGCTCAAAAAAAACATTAAAAATCATTCAAAAAAAATTTGGGAACTAATTCTTTATTTCCGGCGGCAGTAATCGCATAAGCGAATAAATTTTATTTGCCAATGAATTACTAAAATCATATTCATCAATCTCATCTATCTGAAGAAGAAAAAGTTTTGCATCTAAAAAATTTTTAAGATGATAGCAATCCCAGGCAGCATAATAATGAGCATAAGCTCGAATCCATTTATCTTTTTCGATCTCAGTCTTTATACACTTAACCGCAAAGTCTAAAGATTCCTTATATCTTTTCTGATATAAACTTATTTCACTTAAATAAAGATAAGCTTCTGCAAGTCTTTCGTTATCCAGCTTTGATTTTTGGATAAGGGAATTAAGAGAATCTTTAGCCATCCCCAATTTATTTTGTTTAATAAAATTGTAGTATCTGATTAACTTGATTTGGTTGGCAGAAAGTTTATTTTCAATTAAATCATTTTTCTTTCGCTCAGCGTAAAGATCTTCATCTATATCTGCATTACCACTTGAAGCATTTTCATAAAACTTAATTGCTTCTTTTCTATTCCCATCCAGCTCATAACATAATCCGATTTTAAGATTAGCTATACCTTTATAATCGTTATTAACTGCTTTATTCAAGAATAACTTATAGTAAGTAATGGCAGAATCGTACATATTTCTTGAATAAAAAATATTTCCCATCAAGTAAGCAGAATTTGAAACTACAAATGGATACAACGAATCTTTTGACGCAATAACCGGTTTAAGTTTTTTTTCTGCGTCGTTAAGATCATTTAATTCATAATTTACCCATGCGAGGGAAAAATTGAATAATAAATTTTTGGGATATCTTTGTACAAGTTCATCAAGCAGCTCCCGTGCAGCAGGATGATTAACAATTACACGGGAATAAATTTGTGACAAATAAAATTCAGCATCTACCTTAGCCAGCTTACCTTTTTGAACAGTTTTTTTTACATAGCTCAGTCCTGCTTCTTTATCAGCACTGATACCGACAAGATTTGCAGCCCACTGAAGCGATGAAGGAATTTGTGAAAGTGCAAAATTATACAAACCCAAACCTAAATAAGCATCATAAAGGTCAGGTTTAATTTGTACTGCTTCATCAAGATTTTTTTTCATCTGGTTGCTCATCCAAAGAGCTTGTAAATAATTTCCTGAACTTGCCTCAGCGATAGATTTATTATAATAAACAGCTCCAATTAAATAACTAATCTCAGCAGAAGGTTTGGCATTTATTTTATCGTTAGCAAGATCAAGTGCCTTATTGGATAAATAATTGAAAGTATCAAGATATGCTTCGTTAAAATTTCCAAGGTAATACCATAGGTAGATTACGGATTTATAATGATATCCTTTTGGATTTTGAGGTTCTTTCTTAATAATTGCATTAAATATTTTTTTACCCTCAACCCAGTTGAAATTATAAATCTTATCTAATCCCACTTGAATTTGTCTATCAAATAATTGTTGAGAATTAGCGCGGGGTATAAATAAAAACAAAACAAAACTAAATAATAATATTTTTTTCATTTTGGGATAATAAACTTTAGTTAATCATTCAGAACTTTTTTTGCTTCAGAATATTTTAGAGAAGCTGAAACGAGTTCTCTGAATAAAGGATGAGCTTTTGTAGCTCGTGATTTTAATTCCGGATGAAACTGACAAGCAACAAACCAGCGTTTATCCGGCAGTTCAATCATCTCGACTAATTCACGATCCGGTGATAAGCCGGAAAGAACTAAGCCATGATCAGTTAATACGCTTCTAAATTTGTTATTTACTTCGTATCTGTGTCTGTGTCTTTCGGAAACAAAATTACTTTGATATGCTTTAAATGCCTGAGTTTTATCTTTGATATTGCAAGGATAAGCACCCAACCGCATTGTGGCACCCATATTTTTTATGTTCTTCTGATCGGGCATCAAATCAATTACACTGTAACGGTTTTTCTTAAATTCAGAACTATGTGCTTGAGAAATACCACAGACATTACGAGCAAATTCAATTACTGCACACTGCAAGCCCAAACAAATTCCGAGAAAAGGAATATCATTTTCCCGTGCATACTGAACAGCACGAATTTTACCTTCAATCCCACGTTCACCAAATCCACCCGGAACAAGAATACCATCAATACCTGCAAATAATTTTTCCGGTGATTCTGTTTCCAATGATTCAGCACTTATTGGTCTTACTACAACTTTACAATTATTTTCTGCACCGGCGTGAACAAAAGATTCCATTATACTTTTGTATGCATCCATATGCTCGGTGTATTTGCCGCAAAGCGCAATCTCAACTTTTTCTGAAGGATTTTTTACTCTTCCAACAAAACTTTCCCAGTTCTCAAGATTAATTTTTTTATCAGGCAGATGAAGCCGTTCCATAACTATCTGATCAAACTTTTCTTTATATAAAACCAACGGAACTTCATAAATTGAGGAACAATCGTAAGCTGAGATAACTGCTTTAGAATCCACATTTGTAAACAGAGCAATTTTTTCACGTAACTCTTTAGATAATTTTTTTTCGGATCTGCAAATAAGTACATCCGGCTGAATTCCAAGCTCCAATAAATTTTTTACACTATGCTGTGTTGGTTTTGTTTTAACTTCATCTGCTGAACGAATGTAAGGAACTAAAGTAACGTGAATGCTCATTGTGTTTGCTCTTCCAAACTGAAGCATCATCTGTCTCATGGCTTCAAGAAATGGTAAGCTTTCAATATCGCCAACTGTTCCGCCAATTTCACTAATGATTATATCGTACTCACCAAGCTCACTTAACTTTAGCATTCGATTTTTTATTTCATCAGTAATATGCGGAATAACCTGAACCGTAGCTCCAAGAAAATCTCCACGTCTTTCTTTT
Source organism: Ignavibacteriaceae bacterium (assembly GCA_036796535.1). Taxonomy (GTDB): domain Bacteria; phylum Bacteroidota; class Ignavibacteria; order Ignavibacteriales; family Ignavibacteriaceae; genus IGN3. Next base: position 18,356 of record DAIRCT010000024.1, on the reverse strand, counting down.
GTGATAACCTCATTGTAAACCTGACCTGTGGTTGTATTGTTAGCACGAGTCATATTCACATCTAAAAAACGCTCGTAATGACCCAAATCCAAATCGGTTTCTGCACCATCATCGGTAACATAAACTTCTCCATGCTGAAACGGACTCATAGTTCCGGGATCAACATTTATGTATGGATCAAATTTTTGGATTGTTACTCTAAAGCCGCGTTGTTTTAGAAGAAGACCGAGAGAAGAGGCAGTAATTCCCTTCCCTAAAGAGGAAACTACACCGCCTGTAACGAAGATGAACTTAACTTTTTTTCTTAATGACATTTTACTTTTTTTTGCCCTGAAATATAGAGTTACGTGCTAAGATTTCCAATTTGATTTAGAACTAAAACAAACTTTATTAATTAATTTTTAAAATAACCATCATCTTGTCGTCATGCTGCTGTGCTTTTCCGATAAACTTTTATCTTGACTATTATTTTCTGTTTCATAAATGGGGTTAATAAACTATGTTATTCAACTGAAACTGATTTGTCTTAAAGCTCAGTTATTTTGTTATTATTTATTTTAAATAGTTTTATTCTCTGGCATACTACCGCAGGAATATATAGTTGTGACTAAAGTCAATCTCGCTTTATTTAGAATGTTTCACCAAGCTTTCTAAATAATTCTATTGTATTCGCATATTTAATTCCAAAATGATTACATACATCAGGAATTTTTATTTTAGATTTTTTATTTGGTTCACTAATTTCTTGAGTAATAATGTAGTTATGTGTAACATCTGATAAGGCATATGCAACTAACCAGGCATCAGCATTATCTGCATCCAGGAATTCGCCTATTGCTTGAGGAAGATAGTGTATGTTTTGAGAATTAGCCCATTTTGCTATGTTTGCGTAGTTAGTTATTACTGCATTAGTATTGGTAGTAACGAAGAAACTTTCAGGAATATTTGTTTTTATCCATTCCGTTAATTCATCTTCATTCTTAAATATTTCATTTTTTACTTTATCTATACTGATAATTTTACCACTTCCAGAAAGAACTTTAACTTTATTCCAAAATCCTGTCGCAACATCTAAAGGATAAGTTATTCTGTGAGCTTGGATGAAAAAATTAGCATCAAGGATATAGACATCCATCAGTTTAGATGCTCCCTCATAAATGTATGATAAGTTTCGCCTTTTAGATTAGTTAGATTATAGGCATCGCGTATAAGTAACTTATGTTCTTTAACTGCTTGGTTGACAAAACTTATAAATCTAACACTCAATCTTTTTCTTTGAGTTTTATAAAAGTCACCACCGCTTTCTCTACTCTCCGAATGAGCAAAATCTGTGCTGATATAGTTCTCATAAAAAATGATGAACTCACTTTTATTAATTTTGCCTAAGTCTAATAATCGTCTGGCAATAACTATTTGACTGACTTTGAAATGCTTTGCTAATTGAGAAATATCTTTGACTGTCTTCCAACTTTCCTCGATAGATTTAGCAGGGACTAAAAACTCTGCGGCTATCTTATCACACAAAACTTCAGTATCATTATTAGCAGGTTGAAGTTGCCTAAAATCAAACCCAGCACTTTTGCCGATCCAAATATGTGCAAGTTCGTGAGCTATGGTAAACATTTGAGCGGACTTACTATCAGCCGAATTAATAAACATAAATGGAGCATACTCATCAACAAGGACAAATCCACGACAATCATCAACTTTAATTTTTCTGCGGGTATTATTACCAACGATACTACTAAAAGTAGTTATTATACCGGCATCTTCTATCAGTTGAGTTAGATGATCTTTTGCTTTTTCCCATGTAGAAAACTCTCTTGCCCATTCTTCATTTATTTTTAGAGTTGTTCTTATATCATTTACAACTTCATTTATATCAGGATTGCGGCTAAACTTGCCCACAAAGTTTAACTTTGGGTAATTGTTTTCTTTTAAATAGTCAGTTAACCAATTCTGTCTTTGCTGTAATATTAAAACAGAATCATAAATATTTAAGTTTATTTTATGTTCCTGGCTATTTATTGTTCTAAAAAAAGGGATTGGTAGTTTTTCCTCCGGAGGATTATCAAGAAACAAATAGCCAAATGGTAAATGTACTTTTTGTGCAAATTTTTCTAACTGTTTTACCGTTGGTTTCTTTTTACCTAATAACCAGGAAGAAAAGTAAGGAATTGTTTTCGATACTTCATCTATATTAATTCCTGCACGTTCGATTGCCCATATAAGCAGGTTATTATTTATGTCAACTTCTAGTTTCATACTTCTAATTTAAACATTTTGTTTCATTTTTACTCAACAATATTTAACTCTAATATTTGAAGAGATTACACCACCATATTTTTAACCAATTTATTTATTTCTTTCATTTCTTCTCATAGATATTAATCTATTTAGCAATGAAATGTTTTTTCTATTGTAACCTATTTGTTTTCTAAATCAGTTACTTTGTTGTTTGTTTGAAATAGTTTTATGTCTGAAATATTGGTTATGTTTTCGTATAAAAATTAAATTTCTGTCAAGAAATGGTTCTTGACAGCCAAGCAACATTATTAGCTATTTTTTTCACTCCCGTAAAATTGGTTACTAATTCCAATCAAGTCGATTAGCCGAGATTTTAGAAAGTTATGTTTTAATTATATAAAATGTAACACAGAATGACATTACCATCTGGATACTAAGTTTATTCTAAATTGTCAGTCTTCGACTCCGCTCAGACTGACGAATAGTATTTTTCACAACGATATAAAAGACATAGCAATTAAAGAACATATCGATAAAGAGTGTTATTCAACTTTTAGCATCACCATCGTCATATCATCGTGTTGCTTGGCTTTGCCGATAAATTTTTGGACGTCTTTTATAATTTCATTCAGAATTTCATCAGCGGATTTGTTATAGTTTTGCATAGCTGCTTCGGATAATCGCTCAACGCCATACTCATCACCTTTTTTATTTGCTGCTTCTGTAAATCCATCTGTGTAAAAAATAAAATTCTTTCCCGGTTCAAGTTTCTCTTCAAATTCCGAAATAACTTTTCGGAAAAGAGGACCTTTCTCCAATCCCAATGCAAGTCCATTTGGACTTATTAAATTTACTTTACCGGAAACATCATGGAGAATTACCGGATTATGTCCGGCTCGTGCAATTTTAATTATCTTTTTTTCAAGATCCACAACTGCATAGATCATACTTATAAATCTTCCACGCTCAACATTTTCGTAAAACAGCTCGTTCATTTTTGAGAGGACTTCAGAGGGTGAATCGCTTTGTTTAGCAAGTGCTTTCAAAAATCCTTTTGTCAAAGTCATATAAAATGCAGCTTGTGTACCTTTGCCGGAAACATCACCAATGATAATTCCAAATTTATTTTCACTAAGCTGAATAAAGTCATAATAATCTCCGCCTACTTCAAAAGCAGGAATACAGATCGAAGCTATATCAATCCCTTTTATTTTTGGATTTTCCTTTGGCAGGAAACTCATTTGAACATGACGGGCAACATCAAGTTCACGTCTTAATCTTTGTCTTTCAGTAACATTTTCTACAAACTTTGGTGTGATGGAATCATAATCAGTAAACTTATCTTTCTTAAGAAGAAAAATAATTCCTAAAATTATTCCAGATAAACTTAAACCAATAATTACGAACCATTGATAGTGCAGAGCAGGTTGCTGGATGAACGCAAACTCGGATGCTTTTATAAAATATTGAAACAGCAAATAGGAAATTAGAGTCGTTAATAAATCATATCTTATAAGTATAAGACTTAATATCAAACCCAAAACTAAATTGATTGGCAATGAAGCAGTTAATGGATTAACATTTGATTGGATTAATAATGCCCAGATTAAACCGCTAATTAAAATAAAAATAGAATCATTGTTTATAAATCTTTTAATTGCTGCAGTAAGAAACATAAAAAATGAGATTGCAAGAATTCCGTATGAGTTTATTACTCCAAATAATATATTAAGTGGTGGTGCATAAGCGGTAAGGTGAGACTGTGATGTAAAATAATCACCTGTAAAAGTAACATTTATTGTAATGCTAATAATTCTTAATAGGAGAAAAAACAGAGCAGTTAAGCCCAAACCAAATGAAATTCCGTTAAGTAAAGATTTACCAACAATTGAATGCACAAACTTTTTGTGCATTACCAAATCAATCGAGAGAAATTTTTCATTCCATATTTCTCTGAATATTGTTTCGCTTACAGACCATAAAATTATTGCCGCACCGCAAATGAAAATACCGCCCAGAATCAAACCAAGTAAAAGATTCATTTCAACAGATGTATATCTTTCAAGGATTTGTTTTGCAACAAAAGAGACAAGAACTATTATCCCGAATATTATTGCCTGTTTGAATCCAATCTCAAAAGCCCTGAATCGCTTGAATCCTAAAACAATAACAGAGATTACGATTATTAGTAAAAATATTATCTCTTTTGCAACCTCAAAAATGTCCATCGATCTGCTTTTAAACTCAGCAGGAACAACGGGTGCAATTACAAAACTTTCTACCTGATTACCAATTACCATTACGGTAAGAAGATTTTGATAACCAAGTGGATTATTGTTTTGCCAGGAAATTTTATATTCAATGCGATCTGGTTTTTGGAAAGTCTCTATTTCTTTATAGAAAAAATCAGTTAAAGATTTATTATTGTGCGACTTTAATGAATCATCAAAAAATATAATATCACTTCTGAATAAGTGAACAAAATCTATTGCAAGATTTTTTGCTTCATTAGCAGTTAATGATTTAGTAATTAGTGAATCTTTTATTTTTCTTATAAATGAAATTACTCTGCCATCATCCATCATTTTTAATTGAAGGATTTGGTCTTTTTTTACATTGTTACCATCAGAATTAGATGAGACAACTAATGATGAATCGTTTTTACCTGCTTGAGTAATCTGCCAAAAATAAGCTGCGTTGGAATTTCTTAAAATTTTATTTGCTTCGTTCAGTGGATACTTTGAGTTAATCCAGTTTATAAAATTTTCATCGTTTAAAAATTCAAGTTTCAATTCTTTTACATCATATTTTACTTCAGTCTTGTTAAGATATTTTTCACCGGACTGAAGAATGGACTTTTCTGTGTTAGATAACTTAACGCCGCCAAAAGGATGATAGTCAGGAATAATAAGATGAATTACGAAAAGAGAGATGAAAAAAATTATGAGTGGTAATGCTATTTGTTTTAGTCTATCTATCATATTTAATCTTTTAATTACACAAGAATTTCATTAAATAATAGCAGTAAATTAAACTAATTTTGTAATGCAATATTAAAATAATTTTACTTTTATTTATAATCATTTCAAATATAAGAGAATCATTTGATTAACAATCACAAGAATTCATTATTAATACTGATAATAATATTTTTATCATTAGGTACATCGCTTTACTCACAAGACACAACAAAAAGTTTAGCATTTAAGAAAAACAGACCGTATAAAAATAATCCATATCTATATCAACCGGATTTATCATATCAATTACTACAACAATTTAAACTTGTCCAAATAGCAAACTCAGGTGATCCGCTTGCACAGCACGAACTTGGTTTGCGGTTGTTAACCGGTGAAGGTGTGCCTGCAGATACCGCGGCAGCAGTTTATTGGATAAAAAAAGCTGCGGATCAAAAATTAACATCTGCACTTTACAATTACGGAATAATGTTAATAAACGGATGGGGCACTGAATGGAATCCATTTGCCGCTTACGAAAAATTTTTAGCTGCCGCTGAAGCAGGTATGAGTCAGGCACAATACGTTGTTGGAATTTTGAAAACCGATAATTTAATTGTCCCCAGAAATTGGAATGAATCATATTACTGGATTAAAAAATCTTCAGATCAGGGATATGAACCAGCTAAAGAATTACTGAGTGAATTATCCATAAAAGTTTCACCTACATTTAAGGATTCGGTTAATCAAAATAAGTTTGTACAGAATAATGGTAAAAAATCTTTTGAAGAAAACAATGATTCACAAATTCAGCCATCGCTCGGATTAGTTTTTATTGATTTCAATTCACAACCAGATACAATAAAAAATATTCCTGATAAAATTTTAATAAATGATTTAGATCATATAAGCGCAATTAATTTTTTGGATTCACTTGGGATTAAAAATGATACACTGCTAACAGCTATTAATAAACTTACACAAATTACTCTTTTGAATAATCTGGCGGATGCCGGCAGCCACGAAGCTCAAACGATTTTAGGAAGACTTTATGAAAAAGGTGATTTTGTCGGGATGAACATTTTACTTGCCGCTGAATACTACATCAGAGCAACAATTTTGGATTCACAGCGGGCAGCATTTTTATTATGGAATCTAATTCGCAAAAAAGATTTTTATAAAATATTAAATGATGCAATTCAGTTTAATGATCCAACAGCGCAGTTTGTTTGGTATGGATTAAAAAAACTCGGATATGATAATCGGCTTACCGATGGCGATGCAATTGATCTATTAAATAAAGCAGCAAACCAAAAACACATTCCGTCTATCATTGAACTTGGTTTTAATTATTATACTGGTAAGTATGTAAAAATGGATAAACAAAAAGGGCTTGCGCTTTGGAATATTGCAAAAAATTATGGCAGTAATGAAGCGGAAGTAAGAATTGCAGTTGCAAAAGTTTATGATACAATTGACAAATCTGATTTAAAAGAAGTTATTCCATTTTTAGAAAAAGCTGAAAGCCAGGGATCGTTGTTAGCCCAGTTTACATTAGCTTATTGCTATGAGTCAGGATTAGGTGTAAAACAAAATATACCTAATGCAGTTAAATATTATCGTGCGGCTGCACAGCGTGGTAATCAATATGCATACGAACAATTAAAAAGATTGTATGATCAAATCAGACCACCGATAGATAAATTTAGAGTTAACAATCAATAAAGTTTTTTAATGAGTGATTTAAAACTTTCTTCCAAATTGCCTGAAATTGGTACGAGCATTTTTGCGGTTATGTCAAAAATGGCTAATGATTACAACGCGATAAATCTTTCGCAAGGATTTCCGGATTTCAATTGTTCAGATGAACTTATTGATCTGGTAAATTATTATATGAAAAAAGGATTTAACCAATATGCTCCAATGCCTGGAACAATTGAACTTCGAAAACAAATTTCTGAAAAAGTAATAAGAGATAATAATCGGAATTACGATTATGAAAATGAAATAACTATAACTGCTGGAGCCACCCAAGCCCTTTATACTGCTTTTTCAACAATTATACATCCCGGTGATGAAGTTATAATTTTTGAACCGGCTTATGATAGTTATGTACCGGCGATCAAAATAAATGGCGGCATTCCGATCAATATTCAATTACATAAAAATAATTTCAGCATCCCATGGGAAAAAGTCAGGCGATCAATTACTAAGAATACAAAATGTATTGTAATCAACTCCCCCCATAACCCAACAGGATCAATACTGAATGAAGATGATATCTATCAATTAATAGAGATTGTGAAAGGCAAAGATATATTTATAATAAGTGATGAAGTTTATGAACATATTGTATTTGATGATAAGGTTCACTTTAGTTTAGCAAGATATGATGAGTTAGCTAAAAGAAGTTTTATTATTTCTTCCTTCGGTAAAACATTTCACACAACCGGATGGAAAATTGGTTATTGCTGTGCACCGAAAGAACTTACTAAAGAGTTTCGACGGATACATCAGTTTATAGTTTTTTCCGTAAACACACCGATTCAGCTTGCCCTGGCTGCCTTTATGAAAGATCCAAAAAATATTTATTCACTAAGTAAATTCTATCAGGATAAGCGTGATTTATTTATCTCACTAGTTAAGAATTCCAGGTTTGATTTAAGACCCTGCAACGGGACTTATTTTCAACTTTTGGATTATCATAAATTATCTGATAAAAATGATACAGAGTTTTGTGAACATTTGACTAAAGAAATCGGAGTTGCTGCAATTCCACTTTCTCCATTTTATAGAGACGGAACAGAAGAAAAATTAATTAGAATTTGTTTTGCAAAAAGGGATGAAGTTTTAAGACAGGCAGCAGAAAAACTTTGTAGTATTTAATTCTGGTATAAGGAAAATTTAATAATGGAAAATATTCAGTTAAAAAAACGAGCAGCTATTATATCTCTTTCAATTGGAATAGGAATGTTCGTATTTAAAATTACCGCATATTTAATTACCGGATCAGCGGCAATCTTTTCTGATGCTGCAGAATCAGTTGTGCATGTTATGGCAACAAGTATGGCTTTATTTAGTATTATCTTAAGTTCAAAACCTGCTGATGATTCACATCCTTATGGACACGGTAACATTGAATACTTTTCAGCGGGGATTGAAGGATTATTAATAATTATCGCTGCAGTATTTATTATTTATGAAAGCACACTTTCAATAATCAAAGGTCCGGAACTTCAAAAACTTGGTGTGGGTGCACTAATAATTACAATCGCATCCACAGTAAATCTGCTGCTTGGAAATTATTTAATACGAACTGGAAAGAAAACAAATTCGCTTACTCTGGTTGCAGATGGCAAACATGTTTTAACAGATTCAATAACAAGTTTTGGTGTTATAGGCGCAGTATTATTAGTGATGATTACGGACATATTTATCCTTGATCCAATTATTGCTATAATCGTTGCGTTGAATATTCTATTCACAGGATATAAGCTGATTCGTGAATCTGTTGGTGGTTTAATGAATGAGGCAAATCCAAAAACTTTTAAAAAATTATCGGATACACTTATCCAGATGAAAAAAAATTACTGGATAGATTTACACGAATTAAGGTTCTGGCAGTCCGGCGATAAGGTATTTATTGATTTTCATCTTATACTTCCCTACTACTTTAACATTAAGCAAACACACGAAGAGGAAAACACTATCGAGGAAAAATTACAAAAAGATTTTTCCAACGCTGATTTAAAAATTCATTTTGATTATTGCTTACCTGAGCTTTGCAAATTTTGCAGTTATGAAGAATGCATTGTTAGAAGCGAGAAAAAATCTAAATCCTTTAACTGGGATATAGATAAGCTAACTGGCCAACCAATCTATAAGATATTTAAGGATTAGTTTTAGAAATTTGGGGATCATGAACTTTGGTTAGGATTAGCAATCCAACTAAAAAGAAAAATCCAATTGAAATAATTGCTAACCGTTGATTTCCTGAAATGAAACTTACCAATCCAAAAACCAAAGGACCAATGATTGCTGAACTTTTTCCAAAGAAAGAGTAGAAACCGAAAAATTCTGTTTTTCTTTCAGGCGGTGTTAATTTACTCATCATACTTCTGCTGGTTGATTGGCTTGAACCCATTGCTGCACCAGCAATCAAACCAACAACATAAAAACCACTTTTGTCTGTTATCAAATACGCAATTAAAACTGTAATCATCCACATAATTAAGGTAATAACAATTGTTTTCTTTTGTCCGATTGAATCCGCAACGATTCCCAGTACAACTGATCCTGCAATTGCAGTTGTTTGCACTGTAAGAAAAAATATTAACAACTCAGTTTCCGAAAAACCCAAAGTTGTGCTGGCATAATTACCTGAAAAGAAAATAATTGTATTTACGCCTTCGATGTAAAAAAAATATGCAAGTAAAAACAGAGCTAAATTTTTATGATACTTTAAATGTGAAACTGTATTCCAAACTCTCTTAATCCCAATTGAGATAAATGATTCATGTCTCTCAACCTTTTTACGATTGTCTTTCAGATAGATAAAAAGTGGAAGCGAGAATATGAGAAAAAAAATTGCGGCAACAAGAAAGGATTCGCGTATCATTTGGGCATGAATAAAAGGATAAACGATTGCTAAAGTAGCCAGCGAACCAAGATATCCCATAGCAAAACCGTATCCACTTACTCTGCCATAATTTTTGGGTTCTGTTATCTCGGGTAAAAAAGCATCGTAAAAAACCAAGCCGGCTTCAAATCCAACATTTGCAATAATAAAAAGTAAAACGCCTGCAAAAACATCTCCGCTGCCAATAAAAAATAAAGAGGAGGTTGCAGCAACACATAAAAGTGTAAAGAATAGTAAAAATCTTTTTTTACCTGCTGAATAATCTGCAATAGCCCCTAAAATTGGGGCAATAATTGCGGTAACAATCATAGCCACGCTTGTACCGATGGACCAATACAAATCACCTATTGATTGTTCATTTGCTACAACTTTTTTAAAATAGACGGCATAAATGAAGGTAACAACAACAATAGAAAATGAAGTGTTGGCAAAATCAAAAAGCGTCCAGATGAATATTTTTTTCTTATCACTCATCAGGAATTTTTATGATGAGATTTAGAAACAGTTTCATCAACCAATCCTCTGCCGCTTTTATTTAAGTGACCGGATAATTTTTCATCTGAAAGAATAGCATCAAGAATTCCATTTATAAATTTACCACTGCCTGCTGTACTAAATTCTTTGGCAATTTCTATGGCTTCATTTATGGAAACTTTAGGTGGTATATCAGGGAAATATAAGATTTCACAAATTGCCATACGTAATAAAATTTTATCAATCAAAGCAACACGGTTTAATTCCCAGTTACTAATTCTTTCTTCAATTTTTTCATCAAATTCTTTTTTGTGAATAAGAACACGGTTTACAAGATCTTCACCAAATTTTCTATCATGTACTTCTTCAATATCCCCAAGAATACTTTGTATAAGAGCCGATAAATTTTCGTTATTCATTTCGTATGCATATAGTATTTGTAATACTCTTTCCCTAACCAGTCTTCTCTTAAAAACTGCAGACATTAAATACTCCTTTTAAAATCAAATTGCAAAAAACCAGAATACAGTTAAAGCCAATGCTTCTCTAACTTTATTATAAATTGATTTATCGAAACTTTGTGAAAGATCAGATGAAATAACTTTTAAATTTATATTATGAAATTTACTTATTTCCAGAACTCTAATTAAATGATATCCATCAGAAATTACTATTACTTTATTTCGTTTATCCGATAATAATTTTTCTTTTATAAATTCAATTTGCTCAACTGTTGAGGTAGTTTCTTTTTCAATAAAAATATCTGAAATGTTTTTACCTGAAGATTTTATATAATTGAGTGCTACTTCAGATTCAGCTAACTCACCCGGGGCATTGCTACCGGTAAGATATATTTTAGATATTTTTTTTTGTTCATATAAATCTACAGCTTTATCCACTCTTGCAGAAAGTGATGGACTTGGTTTATTATTCGACCAGACTGCAGCACCTAATACAACGCCTACATTGTTTTCATTTTTAGAAATGCTCTTATCTCTAATTATTGCTTCTTTACCCAGTATGAAAAAAAATACAAGTATTAGAATCATCAACATTAATAAAGCCGAGTTAAATAATGATCGTAACACAATTAAATTTTTAGTTTTAATAATCGTAAGCCACACAATAAATATTAATACAAAGTTTGAAAAATTATAAAGAGTAAAAAGTGATCCTATAAATAATTTATTCCCATTCTGTCCCAGCAAATATGTCCCTTTGAATGGTAATGTAAAAATTGTGGATAAGTACGATGCAATAAGAAAAAACTGAGTAATCCAAAAAAAAGTTAAAAATGTTTTAGTTTTTAACGCAGCTCTTACGGTTAAATGATCAATCAGGAGTCCGAGGATGAGTATAAACGTAAAGAATAAATCAATAATATTACCAAAGTTTTTCAGATTAAAATCACTGATGCTAAGTTTCTGATTATGGTATTTAATGAAGTAGAGAAATAATAAATCTAATATTAGTGATAGAATAATCAAGAAAAGAATTGTGGGAAACTTTGCTTTTTTATTCTTTGTCACCATTTCAATGAGAGCTCTATTGTTAAATAAGAGATATTATTATTTATTAAAAAATACTAATTATAATTACTCAAAAAAATATAAAATGGATTTGTTTTAAGAATTGATAATTGTGATACAAAAAAGGCGTCTTGAAGACGCCTTAAAATTTATTGGAGTTTAAATACTACAGGAATTGAAACCTGTACTTTAACTGCTTTGCCTCTTTGTTTTCCAGGTTTAAATTTAGTTTTCTTTACAGCATCAAGAGCAGCTTCATCACAACCAGCGCCTATACCTTTAATAATCTTTGCATCTGTAACCGTTCCGGATTCATCAACAAATGCTAAAACATAAACTTTACCTTCAACTCCAGCTCTTTTGGCAATTTCAGGATAAACAATTTTTTGCTGAATTGCTGAAATACCACCAATTGGTTCCGGCATTTCTTCTACTGCAACAAAATAAACTGGCTCTTCTTCAACAACCTTCTTATCTTCTTTTGGTGGAGGCGGAGGCGCATCCATTTGCTGATTTATATCAATTTCAGTTGAACCAATTTCAATATCCTGCAAAGCATCTGAAGATGGTGCTTCAATTGGAATTGGCGGCTTTGGTGGAGGTGGAGGTCTATTTTCCTGTTTTGTCTGTTGAATATCTTCAACCTGGAAAAGCTCCTGCGGACCTTCAACCTTTAATCCTGAACCTTTTAATTGTGGGAAAAACTTAAATGCCACAATTAATAGAGCTAAAGATAAAATTAAACTGATCTCAAATACTCTTTTGTATTTGGCCATCAAGTCTGCTTTTTTTGTTTTAATAATTGCCATTAAATCTAACCTCCTAACTAGCAATTTGTGTTGCTAACTTAATAATGAGATATTCTATTGTCAAATTATTTTTCAGGTCTTTTACAACCTGATTTTAAAAATGTTCCAGTAATTAGTTGAATTTTTTTAATTCCATCTGCTTAAGTTTTACTAAAATAAACTTAGCTATTAAAACCGCCAGCAAAGATCCTAAAAAATCTGCAAGCCAGTCTCGAACATCAGCTGATCTACCGGGGACAAATAATTGGTGTAATTCATCTACCATCCCATAGAAAGATGCAAAAAGTAATGTAAAAGTTGCCGGATAATTAGCAAAAAATGGATATTTCTTCTGAAAGACTAATGTTAGATATAACAAGAAACTTAATAATCCATAAGCACCAAAATGTTCAATCTTATCACTTACATTAAGGTCTAAAGATACATTACCCGGCAATGAAGTTAAAACAAATAACACAATCCAATATAAAAAAAGTGGTAAATGAATTATGTAAAAACGATTTCGTTCGAGATAACTATACAATACTTTCCTCTAAAAATTTTACCGCGTAAGGATAGTTATTCATTATGTCCGAGGCAAGGTAATTTGAGATTGGCTTTTGAAATAAAAGCAAGTCCGCCGATAAACTATGAAGATAAACTCCGGTAATTGCAGCAGCTTCCGGATTTTTACTTTGTGATAATAATCCTGCGATAATTCCTGAAAGTACATCACCAGAACCAAATTTTGCCATACCACTGTTTCCTGTAGTATTAATAAATGCTTCTCCTTTGGGATTGAAAATAATTGTTGGTGCACCTTTTAATACTAAAATACATTTATGTTCAACCGCAAAATTTCTTCCATAGCTTAAGATATCTTTTTCAATCAGGTTTGATTCAACACCAATCATTTGTGAAAATTCTCCAAGATGCGGAGTTAGAATACAATTTTTAAGATTTACTTTTTTCAAAAAAGAATTGTCTAAAGCAAATAAAGCATCGGCATCAAATACAGCAAACTTAAATTGTTGCTGCAATAAAAATTCCCTAACTGCTAAAATTGTCTCTTCTTCCCTGCCCAATCCGGGACCTATTGCAACAACATCTGCCCATTTTTTTTTTTGTTGTAATTTTTTAACTGCTTCAAGATTGAAATTTTTTGTTTTTTCATCTCCGTATGATTCAACCACAACTTCAAGTAAGTTTTTATGGATAAGTTTTTTTGAACTTTCCGGGATTGCAAGGATTGATGCACCTGCTCCAGCAACTAAAGCAGATTGCGAAGTCAATGCTGCAGCGCCGGGATATTTGTAAGAGCCAGCGATTGATAAAACTTTTCCCGCAGAGTATTTATGAACTGATTTTCCTCTTTTGGGCAATATATCAAAAACATCTTCCGGTTCAATTAAATAAGTATCAGAATTAATATCATTAAAATAATCTCTGCCAATTCCAATTTCTTTCAGAACAACTTCACCACAAAATTCATAGCCCTTGCCGATGAATAAACCTTTTTTAAACTCTCCCAGCGTGACGGTTAAATCAGAGTTAAAAACAATTTCACCAAAACCTGTATCAGAGTTCAATCCTGTTGGAGCATCAACAGCACATTTAAAAGCATTAAATTTATTTAAAACTTTTATATATGATGAATAAGGTTCTTTCAGTTCGCCGGCAAATCCACTTCCAAAAATTGCATCAACTATAAGATCACAATCTTTTAACCAGGAAATATTTTTAACATTATTTAGAGGTTTGATATTTAGATTTTTTCGATGAGAAGATAATTCTTTTAAGATAGTAAAATTGGTTTTGCAATTATCAGTTCGTTCGTCGTTAGAACCTATTGATAAAACTTTTACATTATACCCCGCATTTGAAAAGTGTCTTGCGACTGTGTAACCATCTCCGCCATTATTTCCTTTACCGCAAACAAAGCCAACGCATTTAATATTTTCAATCCGTTCTAAAATGGATTGATATATTCCAATCGCTGCATTTTCCATTAATACAATTCCGGGCACTTGCAGTCTATTTATTGCAAATGCATCAAGATTACGGATTTGGGATGTATTATAAAGTGGAATCATAATATTTTTTTTAATAAGTCATTGCGAACGAGTCCTCTGCCAAAGTCATCCCTATGGGAGAGTGAAGCAATCTTATAAACTCTTAGTGTGAGACTACTTCGTTCCTCGCAGTAACAAAAATATATGAAGGTATTGCGAGGAGTCTTCGACAGCCCGCCCCGATTCGATCGGGGAAGCCAATCTATTATATTGACAGAGTAATGAGATCACTTCTCCCGATGAATCGGGATCGTGATGACATTTTACTTTTTAACTCTAAATAAACCTTGTAATCAAATCTAAAAATGTACCCGGAAAGACACCAAGTAAAATTACGAGCAGCACTGAAAAAATAATCGCAATCATTGCATTATTGCTCGGTTCAAATACAAATTCATCTTCTGAGGATTTGAAATACATCAGCACTACTATGCGTAAATAAAAATATACGCTTATTGCGCTTGATATAACACCAAGTATAGCCAGCCAGGTCAAGTGAGCTTTAATTGCAGCAATAAAGATATAATATTTGCCAAAGAATCCTGCGAAAGGCGGAAGCCCGGCAAGTGAAAACATTATTATTGCAAGTAAAGCAGCAAGTAATGGTTTTCTATTTCCTAATCCAGCATAAGAATTAATATTTAAATTGGTTTCATCTCTACCTTCAAGTAAAGAAACTATACCAAAAGCAGCAAGATTCATAAATGTATAAGCTGCTAAGTAAAAAACTATTCCGGCAATTGAATCATGATTTCCTGCAGCTAATCCAATTGCAAGATAACCTGCGTGTGAGATTGAAGAGTAAGCCAGCATTCGTTTGATATTATCCTGAGCAATTGCAACGATACTTCCGTAAAACATTGATAATACTGAAATCACTGCGAGATAAGGAGTAAATAAATTTCCCGCGGGACCGTTGAACAAAGCAAACAAGGTTGCTAATAT
>DAIRCT010000024.1:0-2605 GCA_036796535.1 Ignavibacteriaceae bacterium | reverse complement strand
AAAACCAGTTGCAAATGCTCCCAGTAAAAAATATTTAAGCGATGCTTCATTAGCATTTAATTTTTTACGATTCATTCCTGCAAGTATGTAAAATGAAACAGACATTATTTCTAATCCAAGAAAGATTACAAATAAATCCTTGGCACCCGCCATTAACATCATACCGAGAACAGAAGACTGCAGTATTATATAATACTCGCCAAAATAAGTTCCATATTTTTTTATGTAATCAATTGAAAGCAGACAAACTATTGCAGCGCCGAAAGTAAAGATTGCATAAAACACATTTACATTTCCACCTGTTGCCAGCATATTCTGAAGAACGATTGAGACATCTCCAACGTAATACAAAGAATGTAAGCCGGCTGCCAGAAAAATAATTACGGAAAACCAAGGAAGTATCAGTTCACTTTTCTTTGAGTACATTTCAATTAAAAGTGAGATAACGATTCCCGCACCGATTATTACAAGCGGAAGCACATTAAAAAATTCTTGAAAATTATTAAACATTATAGTTTTATCTTTTTAACTTCTTACTTATTTAGATGATTGATTTAAACCAAGCTCAACCGGATTGGCTTTTACAGGACTATACATTTGCTTTACAACTTTAGCAGTCGATCTATCAGAAACTTTTAAGAAAGTACCAGGATGAATTCCTATCCAAACAATAAAAATAAAAATTGGTACAAGAACAAATATTTCTCTTGCATTCATATCTTTTAATCCATCAAGTTTTGGATTAGTAACTTTACCAAAGAAAACTCTTTGGTACATCCACAACAAATAAACTGCAGCAAAGATTACTCCGCTTGCTGCGAATACTGTGTACCACCAACTGTTTAAGATTGGTGATTGGAATGAACCGAGAAGAATTAAAAACTCACCGACAAATCCATTTAGTCCCGGCAATCCAACAGATGAAAGTGACGCAAACATAAATGCAAATGAAAAGACAGGAACAAGTTTAGCAATACCGCCGTAATCGGCAATCTCTCGTGTGTGTGTTCTCTCGTATATAACTCCAACTAAAAGGAATAATGCTCCAGTTGATAACCCATGGTTGATCATTTGAATTACAGCACCTTGAATTGATTCCTGCGTCATTGCAAAAATACCAAGTACAACAAAACCTAAATGCGAAACAGATGAATAAGCAACAAGTTTTTTAACATCTGTTTGAACCATCGCTACTAATGCACCGTAAATAATTCCGATTATTGCAAGAACAGAAATATAAGGTGCCGCAGCAATTGAAGCTTCCGGAAAAAGTGGAAGATTAAATCGTAACAAACCATAAGTTCCCATCTTAAGTAAAACGCCTGCAAGTATTACAGACCCGGCTGTTGGCGCTTGAACGTGTGCATCGGGTAACCAGGTGTGTAATGGAAACAACGGAACTTTAATTGCAAAGCTGAATGCAAATGCCAGGAACATCCAGATTTGAATATTCATTGGAATCTGTGGTGCAACTTTGTAGACATCAATTAAATTAGTTGTAAAATATCCAAGCGGACCAATTGCATAAACTGCAAGCCACACAATTGCAACAAGCATTAGCAAACTGCCAAACATTGTGTAAATAAAAAACTTTACTGCGGCATAAACTCTTTCTTTGCCGCCCCAGATTCCAATTATAAAGTACATTGGAATTAACATCGCTTCCCAAAAAATGTAGAAGAGGAATAAATCAAGCGAAATAAAAACACCAAGCATTCCAACTTCGAGCATCAAAAAGAAAAATGTAAATTCTTTTACTTTTGTTTCGATACTTGACCAGCTTGAGAGTAATGTTAATGGGGTTAAAAATGTTGTTAGCAATACCAGAAGTAAAGACATTCCATCAACACCAACGTGGTAATGAATGTTTAATCCTTTTATCCATTCAATTTTGTTGATGAATTGAAATCCTGATTTTGACGAATCAAACTGAAAATAAATAACAAGTGAAACAATAAATGCAATTGTTGAAATTGCTAATGCAGCATATCTAATAAGATTCGCCTGCTCCTTCTTGATAAACAAAATCAGGAATGAGCCGATAAGCGGAATTAAAATTAAATATGTTAAAAGTAAATTTTGTTCCATTTTATAAACTTAAAATTATCCAGAAGAAAGCAGCAACAATTCCCAGCACCATTACTAATGCGTAAAACTGAGCTACACCAGTTTGTAATTTTCTTATGTTGATTGAAATAACATCTATAATTTTTGCAGCACCATTTACAACACCATCAATAATTTTATTATCTGCCATCTTCCACAAAAATGATCTTGATGTTTTTAAGATTGGATTAACAATAGCAGCATCATAAGCTTCATCAACAAAATATTTATTCCATAGTAAGTTGTATAATCCTTTGAACTTCTGCGCCGTATTCGAAGCGATTGAAGGTTTTTTGAGATAAACATATCTTGCAAACCAAATTGCACTAAGCGCAAAAACAACTGAAAGTACCATCAACAAAATTTCTTCAAAGTGCGAATGCATATTATATATTGCAAGTTTTCTATCAGCATCTTTAAATAAAGGTGCTAAGAAATTATGGAATTGATTTCCATGTTCACCGGAAAATATTTCGGGTATTCCAATAAATCCACCAAC
>DAIRCT010000023.1:0-40753 GCA_036796535.1 Ignavibacteriaceae bacterium | reverse complement strand
GGGAGAGCGTCCCGATGGAATCGGGAAGGTCATTGGTTAACAAAAATAAGTACAGAAAATATTAGGAAGTTTATATTAGTTTTATTGAGTAAACTCAAATAATCTAGTAAAGTTTCGGGGCTATAGCTCAGCTGGGAGAGCGTCTGAATGGCATTCAGAAGGTCAGCGGTTCGATCCCGCTTAGCTCCACTTTTTGATAACCCGCTACTATTTAATAGCGGGTTTAATATTTTATTGGTTTTTGTCGGGGCTGTAGCTCAGTTGGGAGAGCAACTCGTTCGCAACGAGTAGGTCGTCGGTTCGATTCCGATCAGCTCCACAATAAAAACTATATAAAATAAAATAATAATTTAAAAAATCACCCAAAAAAAATCCTGATATTTTCATACCATACAAATTATTGTAAAGGAATGATCAAGCTTTCAGTATGTTAACAAATTTTTATCTTACTATTGTATATTTATCTTTGAAGCAATGAAATTACTTCCTGTAAACAGCTACTATAAAAAAATCCTTAATGTTGCACTTCCCGCAATTGCCGGTCTTTCAACTCAAATGGTTGTATCGCTTGTTGATTCTGCAATGGTTGGAAGATTGGATGAAGCCACTTATGCTCTTGCCGCAATGGGAATTGGTGTTCTTGCAACCTGGGCGCTTGTTAGTTTCTTTTCTAGTTTGGCTACAGGAACACATGTTATTGTTGCACGAAGATTTGGACAGGGAAACTTTATTGAATGCGGTAACACGTTAAATAATTCTTTAATACTTTCTCTGATGATTGGAAGTTTAGTTGCTTTAGCCGGAGTATTACTTTCCGGCCCAATAGCACATTTTTTTGCATCCGACAAAACTGTAGGGGATTATGCCTCCCAATATCTTTTTTATAGGTTTCTTGGGATTCCGTTCTTTTTAATTTCTGTTTCTTACCGCGGATTTTTCTTCGGAATAAGCAAGACTAAAATCTTTATGATTTCTGGAATTCTTACAAATCTATTCAATGTTATCTTCAATTATATACTTATTTATGGTTCCTTTGGCATGCCCCGAATGGGTTTAGCAGGTGCCGGGCTTGGATCTACACTGGCAACCTTTAGCGATGTAGTATTCTATTTGATAATTATTTTATTGCCGGATTACAGAAAGAAATTTCAAAATTTTAAACATCTAAGATTTGATAAAGAAATCATATCAGGCATATTCAAAATATCACTGCCTGTTTCATTTCAGAATGTTTTTATCTTACTTGGTTTTTTAAGTTTCGTAGCCATTACAGGAATTATAGGTACAAAGGAGCAAGCTGCTACTCAGGCAATCATTTCGACTCTATTCATCTCATTTTTGCCATTATTTGGATTTGGAATAGCAGTGCAAACTTTAGTTGGCAATAATCTGGGTGCAGGTAAAATTAGTTTGGCAAAATTATATGGATTTGAAACGGCAAAAGTTGCTACAATCTATACAATCATACTTGGTATAATCTTTATTTCGATTCCACAATATGTTTTATTAATAATTACTAATGATTGGGGGATTATTGAAATGGCTAAATCTTCGTTAAGGATTGCCGGTTTTGCACAAATATTTTATGCAACAGGTGTTGTTTTAGCAAATGGCTTACAGGCAGCAGGAAGAACGGTATTTGTAATGAAAGCCGAAGTGATAACAAATTTATTAATTTTTGTTCCACTTGCTTATTTATTTGGAGTTGTTTTGGATTTAGGATTAATGGGCGCTTGGCTTGCATTACCTGTTTATGTTATAGTATATTCAACATCAATTTTGCTTAAATTCAACTCTAAGGATTGGCAAAAAAATATTCCAATCGATTTAAAATGAATGATAAAATAAGAATTTAGTGATTCTTTATGGATTGCTAAGATTAACAGCCATTAAACTTCTAATAATATTTTTAAATAATACTTGACAATCTTAATTATTCGGAATATTTTTGACCAAGAAAATGAAGACTTCAACTATAATACTGACATTTTTGATTATTGCTACTGTTTACGCAGGAGCTTACATTAGCTATTTCCATGTTCGCAGCGAATCTGATAATATAAGACTCGAATGGCAAACGGGAGATGAATCCAATCTACAATCTTTTGTGATTGAAAGAAAAACACCACAAAGCTCTTATATCGAAATCGAAACTATCCAACCAAAAGGCAGCAATTCATATTATTCTTATTTAGATCAGAATGTTTATAAATCAACTGATGTAATTTTTAATTATCGTCTAAAGTTGGTTGATAACGATGGTAAGATTACATATTCTTATGAAACTACTGTGTCTCATAGTATATCTGGAGTAAAGAGAACCTGGGGCAGCATAAAGGCAATGTTCAGATAAAACAAAGTGAATTTTTCTCTCCACCAAACAACTGACCATAAAAAAAACAAATTTAATTTTCTATTACTTCTCACATTATCACTTCTTGTTTTATTTTTTATTTCCTGTTCAAGTACAAAAAGATTCACGGAAGAGAGCGGCACTATATCAAATTCTGAATCAAACTTTATCAGGGTTTTGATAAATGAGAAGACGGATGAATTATCATTAAATGTTGATTCACCAATTATCCTTTCAAACGTCCATCAAAAGATCGCTAAAATAAATTCTGGTAATAAAATATTATTCACCAAAGTTGAAGATAAACTTAAAGCAACTATATCCGATAAAACCTTTTTATCTGATACTTTTTTTATTAGTAGTGGTGAAGAAGATTCTATTCTAAGAATAGATGAAAAAAAAATTCGTGGACGATTAAAAATATTTACAGTAAACTCTCAAATTAAAGTTGTTAATCAAATTGGACTTGAGGATTATGTTAAAGGTGTAATAACCAAAGAAATGCCATTAGGTAAAGGCAATGAAAATTATGAAGCTCTAAAAGCTTTTTCAATTTGTGTACGGACTTATGCTTTATTAAAAATTTCTGAGAATAAATCATTTTTTGATATTTACCCGGATACACGCGATCAAGTTTATGGTGGCGTGGATGCAGAAAATCCGCTTTCAAATAAGATAGTTGATGAAACAAGGGGGCAGATACTTTTATATAATGGATCGCCGGCTGTTATTTTTTATCATGCTGCTTGCGGTGGATATACAGAAGATGCAAAAAATGTTTTTAGCAAAAATGATTTACCTTATTTGAAAAGTATCCAGGATGGTGAACAACCATTTTGCAGTATAGCCCCAAAATTTTATTGGACAGAGGAATTTCCTGAATCTTTATTCATATCAAGATTATTTGACGCAAAGCTTATTACCAATAAAAATTATAGTATTATTAGTTTGGACATCAAATCTCGTTTTGAATCCGGCCGGGTAAAAGAGCTCAACATTTCGTTAATTGACAGCAGCCAAATCACAAAAAATATAACTTTATTAGGTAATGGGATTAGAAGTATTATTAAAACTTCTGATGGCAAATCAATTTTAAGGAGTACTTTTTTTGATATTAGTCTTGATGAAAATAATAAAGTTATAATCAGTGGTAAAGGTTACGGTCACGGGGTTGGACTTTGTCAATGGGGAGCAATTGGGCAATCAAGACAAGGGATAGATTATCAAACTATTTTAAAACATTATTTTCCGGGAACAAAAATTTCTAACTAATATGATTAATTCTTCAATACCAATTTATCTTGCTTCAAAATCTCCCCGAAGAAGGAAATTATTAAAACAACTTAATCTCGATTTTAAATCTTTTAATGTTGAGATGGATGAAATAATCTATCCAAATGAAAAACCATTCAGAGCTGTAGTAAGATTATCCAAAGAAAAACTTAAGCTAGCTAAAGAAAAAGTAAAAGATGGTATAATAATAACTGCCGATACGATTGTAGTTCTGGATAATATAATTATCGGTAAACCCTTAAATAAAAAAGATGCTTACAGAATCTTAAAAACATTAAGTGGAAGAACGCATGCAGTTTACACAGGATATTGTGTTTATAATTCTTTTAATGATAAAATAATCTGTGAATTTGAGAAGACTAAAGTTACTTTTAGAGAACTGACAGATCAGGAGATTATGGATTACATTGATAGCGGAAGTCCTATGGATAAAGCCGGGGCTTACGGCATTCAGGATGATTTTGGTGCTGTATTTATTAAAAAAATTAATGGATGTTATTACAATGTTGTTGGTTTACCACTTGCAAAACTTTATCACGCTTTACTTAGGATTTTATAATTGCTAAAAAAAATAAGAAACCGGGTATTAATTTCTGTTGCCTTAGCTGGAATAATTTATCTTGTTTTTACGATCTATTCTGATTTTGATAAAGTCTTAAAATCTTTTGAACATTTTAATTGGATGCTTTTACCGCTTTTGCTTTTTCTTTCACTTGGAAATTATTTTACAAGATTTTTTAAATGGCAGTATTACCTTAAAATTATCAAAGTAAAAATTCCAGTAATAGATTCACTTTCAATTTTTATGTCCGGTTTGATTATGAGCGTTACTCCCGGCAAGTTTGGCGAACTGTTAAAAGCATACTTATTAAAGCAGGTAACTAATGAACCAATAAGTAAAACTGCTCCAATAATATTTGCAGAACGAGCCACTGATTTTTTATCCTTAACTTTTATTGCTCTTATAGGTGCATATTATTTTGAGTACGGAAAAAACGTCATCATAATAATTTCTGTTGTAATTTTATTGGGGATTATTATCGTGACAAACAAAAGACTTTCTGAAACAATTCTAAAATTTTTAGCAGGAATCCGGATATTTGAGAAACACATATCCAAAATCTATAATGCTTATGAGTCATCCTTTAAACTCTTAAATTTTACTCCATTAATTTTTATGACTTTGTTGAGTGTTATTTCTTGGGGATTTGAGTGTCTAGGTTATTATTTCATACTGACTAATTTTGAAATGAAGACTGATATCTTTTGGGCATTTTTTAGTTATAGTTTTTCCACAATTGTTGGCGCCGCATCTATGCTGCCGGGTGGGCTTGGGGTTACAGAAGGATCGTTAACATTAATGCTGGTAAAAAAAGGATTTTCAACTAATGATGCTTTTGCATCTACCTTTATTGTTAGAGCTGTTACACTTTGGTTTGCAGTTTTAATAGGCGCGATAAGTGTTTTATTCTATCAAAAAAGGTTTGGAAATATAATTGTTGATTTACCTAATGAAATAGAGGAATTAAAATGAAAAAATTTAAAAAAATTGTTGTACCTGAAAATCAAAAGTTGTTACTTCTGATTTTGAGTGTTTAATGAAAGATGCAAAGGAAGTTAAAAACTTCTGAATTTGCATCAGCTATTATCAGTAATATGTAATTATTTTTAAAGAATGGTTTTATAGATAAAATATTTATAAAATCCTTAAACTTTTGTATTTCTAAAGAACGCTTTTCCTTGATTTTACATTACTCTATTGATATATTTTGGCAGCTAATTATCAAATGAAAGGAGTTTGTTATGGCTCGAGATAATAATCTTGCAAAGGGTTTTCTGATTGGGTTTTTAGCAGGTGGTACAGTTGGCGCAATTGTAGCTTTATTGACTGCACCCAAAAGCGGAAAAGAATTAAGAGCAGACATAAAACAAAAGTCTGAAGAATATTTTGATGAAGCTGAAAAATATCTTGCTGAAGCAAAAGACAAAGCAAGAGAATTGATAAATGAAGGCAAGAAAAAATCTGAAAGAATTATCCAGGATGCTAAAGTAAAATCTGAAGATATTCTTAAAGACGCTGAAAAAGTTTTTAAAGATGCAAAAGCTAAAACTTCCGATGTTCTTCATTCAAGCAAAGAAAAAATTGAATTGGAAGCTGATCGATTAAAATCATCAGTAAAAGCTGGAATAGATGCCTATAAAGAAGCAAAGAATTCATAATTAGTTATATGAATATAACAGAAATTCTAACAGTTATTTTAATCGCTTCTGCCTCTGCTCTTTGTATTGCACTGATTTACTATTTAAATCAGATAGTTAAATCAGTGCAATCAATTAATAATAACATTAAAGAATTATCATCCAAAATAAAACCGCTTATACAATCTACTCTTGAACTTTCAGATAAATTAAATCAAATAACAAACGAAGCTAAATCACAACTAAGTATATCGAGATCTATAGTTACTGATTTTAGAGATCGTGCTGATAAAGTTTTGAATATTGAAAATAAGATTCGAAGCGGAATAGAAGATGCTGTGATGCCCTTTATACAAAATTTGCACGCTGTAAGTAAAGGAATTGAAACATTTTGGAGAAACTTCAAGAATAAGTAATCGTTTATAATCTCACCTTTAAATTTTTAGGAGGAATTCCCTTGAAAGAGTACAGTCCCGAATCAATACGTAATATTGCATTAATTGGTCACGGTGGCAGCGGTAAAACTTCACTTGCTGAAATTATTTTATATACTGCTGGAGAAATAAATAGAATTGGAAATATATTAGAAGGAAATACTGTTTCTGATTATACTGCCAATGAAATTGAAAAACAGATTTCCATTTCAACATCTTTAATGCATATCGAATGGAATGGAACAAAAATTAATATTTTAGATACGCCGGGTTATTCAGATTTTATTGGAGATGTTAAATCTGCAATGAAAGTTTCAGATACCGCAGTGATGGTGCTGAAAGCTGCCGAAGGTGTAGAAGTAGGATCAGAGATGAGTGGAAAGTTTGTAGATGAATTTGCTCTTCCTTCTGCTATTATAATAAACAAAGTTGATAATGAACACGCTGCATTTGAAGAGACACTTCAAAAAGCTAAAGAGCGATTAACAAGTGGTGCAATTGTAGTTACATATCCTCTTACTGAAGGTGTGGTTTTTGATACCGTGATTGACGTGTTAAAGATGAAAGCTTATAAATATGGTGAAGCTGGTTCTAAGAAAATTACAGAATCTGAAATTCCTGCTGATCAAAAAACTAAAGCTGAAGATTATCGTACCCAGCTTATAGAAAAAGTTGCTGAGACAAATGAAGAGTTAATGAATAAATATTTTGAAGAAGGTGCATTATCTGATTCCGATCTTGAAAAAGGATTAAAACTTGCTATCCTTAATAGAAGTTTAACTCCGGTTTTTGCAACTTCTGCTGCAAGAGCAGTTGGCATAAACAACTTTTTAGATTTTGCTTCCACCTATTTCCCATCCCCGGTTGATAGAGGCGGAGAAGAAGCTATTCTGGCTGGCAAAAATGAAAAGGTTATTGTTAAACCAGATCCTAAAGGTGAACCTGTTCTATTTATTTTCAAAACTATCGCTGAACAACATGTGGGCGAACTCTCGCTCTTTAAAGTTTATTCCGGGACAGTCAAAGCTGGAATGGATTTACTCAATGAATCTAATAATAAAATTGAAAGATTAAGTCAGCTTTCAATTTTAAATGGAAGAAATAGAAAAGAAGTTCAACAAATTCAAGCAGGTGATTTTGGAGCTGTTGTAAAATTAAAAGATACACATACAAATAACACACTCGCATCAAAAAATCTTTCAGTCATAATCAAACCAATAGAATTTCCGGAAGCAGTAATTAGAAGTGCTATCATACCAAAAGCAAAGGGAGATGAAGATAAAATCGCATCAGGTTTACATTCTTTGCATGAAGAAGATCCCTCATTTTTTGTAACCTTTGATCCTGAAATTTCTCAAACAATAATTTCAGGACAGGGCGAACTTCAGCTTTCTTTAGCTACTAAAAGATTGAAAGAAAGATATAAAGTTGATGTTGATCTTGTTGAACCGAAAATTCCTTATAAAGAAACAATTAAGGGAAGAGTTGATGATGTAGAATATAAACACAAAAAGCAATCCGGTGGCAGAGGACAATACGGGCATGTTCATTTTAAGATGGAACCGTTACCGCGTGGTACTGGTTTTGAATTTGTTGATGCTATTGTTGGTGGTGTCGTTCCAGGTAGATTTATACCTGCGGTTGAAAAAGGAATTATTGAGACTATGAGTAAAGGTGTGATATCCGGAAATAAGGTTGTTGATGTTAGAGTTACTTTACACTTTGGTTCGTATCACGATGTAGATTCTGATGAAATGTCCTTTAAACTTGCAGCAGCGCAATGTTTTAAAAAAGGATTTTTGGAATGTAAACCTTGTTTGCTTGAGCCAATTTATGAAATTGAAGTAAAAGTTCCGGATGAATATATGGGTGATGTTATGGGTGATATTTCAAGCAGGCGCGGTAAAATTCTTGGAATGGATTCGGATGGTCATTTTCAAATTATCAAAGCAAACGTCCCGCTTTCAGAGCTTTATAAGTATTCATCACAATTAAGAAGTTTAACTCAAGGTAGAGGCGTTCATAAACGTAGATTCTCTCATTATGAGGAAGTACCTAAAGAAGTTGAGCAAAAAGTTATTGATGAATACAATAAATCACGAGAAGAGGAAAAATAAAATTATTGGCGGAGCTAAACTCCGCCTTTTTTATAGCAGGTGTTGTTATGGAAAAACTTTGGTCACCGTGGCGCTCAAAATATATCGAATCATTTAAATCTGATCCTGATAAAACAAAATGTATTTTTTGCCAGATGTCTAATTTTAATCCTAATGATGCTGGTAATCTTCTTATAGATAAAGGGGTTTATACTTTTACACTTTTAAATCTCTATCCATACAACAACGGTCATTTAATGATTGTTCCTTTTCGTCACACCAGTGATTTTTTAAGTCTTTCCCGGGATGAATATTCTGAAGCAATGGAAAAATTGCAACTTGCACAAAATGCATTGATTAAAGTTCTAAATCCTCATGGATTTAATATTGGTGCTAATATTGGAAGAGTTGCTGGTGCAGGGATAGAAGATCATATTCATTTTCATATCGTCCCAAGATGGAATGGTGACTCCAACTTTATGCCCGTAATTGGCGATGTTAAGGTTATCTCTCAAGACCTTGAAGAAACCAAAATGAAACTACTTAAGGCCTATTCAGAATTAATAAAATAGTGTTGTAAAAAAATATTTCCCTATAAATCTTTTCAGGAGATTAATTGAAAAAAATATTATTTCTTATTCTTATTTCTTCAATTTTATTTAGTTGCGGAATTAAAAAAGCAAAAACCAAAAATGATCTATCGGCTCCATTGGTTTATAGAAATGGATTATACTATGCTGATTCAACTTCTTCGATACCTTTTACTGGAAGAAATAAATCTAAAATGCTCGATCAGGTAATTGAGTACGATGTTATTAATGGAGTAAGGGAAGGCGATTTTATTGTTTACTATCCCAATAAAAATGTTCAAATAATTGGTAAGCTTTCAAATAACAAAAACGTTGGGGAATGGAAATATTATAATTCAAATGGTACAATCGAATCTGTAGGGAATTTTTTAGATGATAAGCCATCAGGGACTTGGATATGGTATTATCCCAATGGCAAAGTAGCCGAAGAAGGTAAATTTACTGATGGAAAGCGGGATGGTGATTGGAAAAGTTACGATAGTCTTGGCGCTTTAAAAATTTTGCGAAAATACAAAATGGATAAAATGATTGACTCAACTTCAGTTAAGTAATGAGTGAATTTAGATTAGGCACTTGTAGCTGGAAATATGACTCCTGGAAAGGAATTGTTTATCCAGAATTTGGTGAGTTCAATTATCTGGAGGAATATTCAAAGCATTATAATACAGTTGAAATTGATCAATGGTTCTGGTCATTATTTTCCTTAGACAAAGTATTATTACCGGATAGTCGTATAGTAAAAGATTACAAACAACAGATTCCAGAAAATTTTTTATTTACCATTAAAGTTCCCAATTCACTCACATTAACTCATTATTATCAAAAAGATAATAAGGAGCAGCTAATTATAAATCCACATTTCCTTTCTGCTGATCTTTTCAATGAATTTATTAAATCCATTGAACCACTTAGACAAAATATCGGTTGCCTAATTTTCCAATTTGAATATTTAAACAAACAAAAAATGCCAGCTCAGGAGGAATTCCAAAATCGATTTACGGATTTTGTCTGTAAACTTGAAGATAATACTCTTCCAATTGGATTAGAAATACGCAATCCAAATTACCTTAATAAAAATTTTTTTGATTTTCTGTCATTATCAAAAATAATCCCCGTCCTTTTGGTCGGATATTATATGCCCGATATTCAAGAGACATATTTAAAATTTAAAGATTACTTTAAAAACAGAATAGTTTTTAGACTGCATGGACCCGATAGATCAGCAATTGAAAAATTAAGTAAAGAAAATTGGAATAAAATATATATTGATAGACAAAAAGAAATTATACAACTAAGTAGAATATTCAAAGAATTAATAGCTAAGGAAGTTGATGTATTTGTAAATGTAAATAATCATTTTGAAGGAAGTGCCCCGTTAACAATAAAAAGGATTAAAGAATTAATTAAAGATTGAAATCAGATCAACCTTGATTTAAGAGTGATTAAATATTATTTTTGAACGCAAAAAATTTGGGCCCATAGCTCAGTTGGTTAGAGCATCTGACTCATAATCAGAGGGTCGGTGGTTCAAGTCCATCTGGGCCCACGAAGAAAGCTTCAAAACAATTTGTTTCGGGGCTTTTTTTAGTTTTAAACCAAAATTATTCCTGCTGATTGAGTAGTTACTATCTAAATGTATATTAGCATTAATAAATTTAAAGTATAGTTAATGCCAGAAAAAACAGTTTATATTGATGATGTTGGTGATGTTTTGTTCAGACATAGTAATAAAGCAAGACATCTTAATATTAGTATAAGACCATTTGCAGGTGTAAAAGTTTCAATTCCCGTTGGAATGAGTTATGCTAGCGCTACAAGATTTGTAAATCAAAAGAAGAAGTGGATAATTCAACATCTTAGAAAAATTAAAGAATACGAAATACAACTGACTGTATTTGATGAATCTACAGTTTATAATACTGCCTATCATAAACTTTGTTTAAAAAGTTCAGATAGAGAAAATATTTCTGTAAGACTTTCAAACAAAAAAATTAATGTAACATATCCTATCAGCTTAAATTCAAATTCAAAAGATGTTCAATCCGCAATTAGATTAGGAATTGATAGAGCTTTGAAAGTTGAAGCGAAAGAATTTCTTCCAGAAAGAGTTAATAAATTAGCAGAGCAATTTGGATTTAAATACAATAGACTTGCAATTAAAAATATAAAATCAAGATGGGGCAGTTGTTCGAGAAAAAAAAATATTAATTTAAGTATTCATCTTATGCGTCTGCCCGATAATTTAATTGATTACGTGATTCTGCACGAGCTAGCTCATACAGTGCATCTTAATCATAGTAACAGATTTTGGGATTTGTTAGATGAAGTTACTGGTGGAGCTAAGATTTTAGATAAGGAGTTGAAAAAATATAGAATAGCAATCTATTAAACTCATTGTTATCCAAAACAACAGGATGCTTTATTGAAAATTAAATTCAGTTAATTGGAACAGATACATAAATTCCAAATCTTATGATCAGTTTTACGTTGTAAAGTCAGCAAGTTTTTAGTTATTGGAGAATTTTTTTTAATAAATTATTACAGCAATAATTTTTTTTAGTAGAATGTTTTGACATTTTCTCTATTAAAATCGTGTGACCTTAAAAGCATAAAATAATAAAATTATTGCCTGCAATATTTTTTTACAGTAGTAAAAAATTTAGCCAGAATGATTTGTATAAATACGTAATAAATACTTATTTTTGTACTGTACTTAGGAAAGGGTTCCCCCCAGCCCTGAAACTAAGGCAAAGCCCCGGTACTTCGGTATCGGGGTTTTTTTACATTTTTCAGCCAAATTTATTCATTCATCTAATTACACTAAATATTAGATACAGTTTGAAGTAGAATTTGATATTCCACTTCAAATGCTATAAAAATCCTACATATTGCAAGATTATTCCTAACACCCCACAATTCTTATTAACTAAATTTGCGTTGTAGATAAATTTATTTTTTGCCATCAGGGCTTATTTTTTAAAATAAAATTGGCTATGACACAGTGAATTTAATTTATCAGATTATTTAATAATTTTCATTTAAAGGAGGCAACCTTATGAAAAACAGATATTTTTTACTCCTGCTGGTGCTTTTTCTAATTCCATTCTTTAAGTTATCAGCTCAAGAGACAACTTCTCAAAAGGACAAAGTTGTAATGCATCGATACCTGGTTGAACGAACCTTTCCAAACGGACTTAATATCCCTATGGATAAAGTGGGGAGTGATATGTGCCTAACAGTGGTTTCTAACAATGCAGAAGATAATGTAACCTGGGTTCATTCATATGTAACCAAGAATAAGAAAAAGACTTTTTGTATTTATGATGCTCCATCGCCAGAAGCGATAAGAAAATCAGCCCAAATGAATGGATTACCGGTGGATAATATTATAGAAGTTAGTGTTCTGGATCCTTATTTCTATAAATAATAAAGTCTTATTCTTTAAATAAACTTTGTTAATACTTAAATCAACTAGGAAATAAAATGAAAAAAAATGTTTTTATTGCAATTTTCATCGCAATGATATCCGTGATGATCATCTCACAAATTAACTGTTCAGGTAAAGAAGAAAATAAACAAATGACACAGCAGGAATTAGTGGCACGAGGTAAATATTTAGTGACTACGGGTGGCTGTGATGATTGCCATACTCCAAAAATTTATACTGAGAATGGACCTGTCCCAGATACCACAAAGCTACTCTCTGGATTCCAACAAGGAGAAAAGCTTCCGGCTCTTGATGTTAAATTTGTTACACCCGGCAATTGGGTTACAACTGAAAGCAATTTTTCAGCTTGGGTAGGTCCCTGGGGTATTTCTTACGCAGCTAATTTAACGCCAGATAATGCAACTGGGATTGGAACGCTAACAGAAGAAATGTTTATAAAAACTCTTCGTGAGGGTAAATGGATGGGCGTTGGAAGAACTTTACTTCCTCCAATGCCCTGGCAAACAATAGGTCAAATAACCGATCAGGATCTGAAAGCTATGTATGCTTATTTAAAGTCAATTAAACCTATACATAATGAAGTACCGCAACCAACGCCTCCAGATAAGATGAAAGAAATGTTAACCGGTAAATAATAAATTATCAAATTTATAAAGAATGATTTAAGTTGGTTTAATAAGTGTCAACGTTAGAGTAAAATTTTTAGATCTTATAAGATTTAAAGGAGGTAATATGTATTTGATCAGAGATACTTTCCAATGTAAACCTGGAAAGGCAAAAGAGCTAGTAAAAAAGTTCAAACAAACTATGCCCTATATGCAAAAGCAGCATCTTAAAAATGCAAGAGTTATGACTGATATTGTCTCAAATTATTGGACTGTAGTACTGGAAGGTGAAGTAGAATCATTGGCACAATTCGAAAATCATAAAGGATTTACATCACAACCAGAAGTGAAAGAAATAATGGCTGGATACATGGATTTAGTAGAAGGTGGTAGACGAGAAATATTTCTTATTGAATAATTGCCTTATAACGTATTGATATTTATGGATAGAAATCTGTAATAATTTAATTTAGATAAAAATGAAAGTTCGAATAAGCAAAATTCTTTTAAAAGTAAAATTTTAACTAATAAGATTAACCAATACCAGGAGGCATCAAATGAATAAAATAATAATATTTATCATGCTTGTAGTGATTTTAATTACATCCGATATCATTGCACAAACTACACATGATGTAACTGTTGCAAACTTTTCATTCACCCCATCGCAACTTACTATAAAAGTTGGAGATATTGTTAGATGGACTAACAGTGGTGGATTTCATAATGTGGTAGCTGATGATAATAGTTTTACAAGCGGGGCGGCATCCACTATTAACTGGGTGTACGAACATAGATTCAATTCGCCAGGTTCAAATCCATACTATTGTTCCGTGCACGGAGGACCAGGCGGAGTTGGAATGTCTGGAGTGATAACTGTCCAAGCTGCGACTGATGTGGATGATAAAGTACTAACAACTACTGACTATAAACTCTTTCAAAATTTTCCAAACCCTTTTAATCCCTCGACAATCATAACTTTTCAAGTATTTGTTCAAAGCTCCGTTTCCCTAATAGTTTATGATATTATAGGCAATCAAGTTGCAACTTTATTAAATGAAGAAAAACCAGCAGGCAAATACACAGTTAATTTTGATGCATCAAACACAGGTAAATTGTTAAGCAGTGGAATATATTATTATAAAATGCGAGCAGGAAATTTTTCGGAGATAAAAAAAATGGTTTTAATCAAATAAAAAATAATTTAAAAGATTTATGATAATATATCTGATCAGCAAAATTGAAAGACTTAAAATGAAAAACTATATTTTGTTAGTCTTCTGCTTAATCATTTTTTGGGGCGCTAATTCTTTAATTGCGCTACCTCGCTTTTCTGTAATGTTTGGAAATAAATGTATTGACTGTCATTATAATCCAACCGGCGGGGAGATGAGAAATTTAGCAGGTTGGAATTGGGGAAAAAATACATTGAGTATGATTTCACAGCGCGATAAAGATTATCTAATGTCACCCAAAATAAATGACAATATTTCAATCGGAATTGATTATAGAACTCAGTATCTGTATTCCCAAGAAAAAAAACGAACAGATTTTCAGCAGATGACAGGATCAATTTATACTAATATTGGTATAGCGGATAATATTAATTTGTATGGAAAGTATGATTTTGTAAATATGATTTGGGAAGGTTATGCTGTAGTACATGTGATTCCAGAAAATATTTATGTTAAAGCAGGATCATTCATACCTAACTTTGGAATAAGAATAGATGACCACACGGCTTATACAAGAGGAGGTGATTTTGGACTACTTTTTTCCAAAGGTGCCTATCGCGGGTTGATTTATAATCCATATTACACGGAAGCTGGTATTGAACTGGGAATTATGAAAGACAATATTTTTTTTATAACCTCAAGTGCTGGATCAAATCTTTTTAATAACAGAACTCTTTCTAAAGACCCAACTTACACTGCAAGGATTGAAATTACTCCAAGGATTGATAAATTAGGTTTATTGTTCGGTGGTTCTTTTGCGGCTGCAAAAATTCCTTATGCAACTAAAATGTACGGCGGTTTTGTAGGCATTGGATACGATAGTTTTTCATTACTCTCCGAATTTGATTTTGCCAATGATTTGATTGGTTCAGATGTAAAATCTAATGTTTTGATGATAGAAACCACATACGAAATAATAATAGGACTTAATGCAATAGTGAGGTATGATAGGATTGATCTGAATAAGGATATATCAAAAGACGAGGTTTCTCATTTGATTTTGGGGTTCGAGTTTCAACCATATTCATTTATAGAAATAAGACCGCAATACCGTTTTATAATAGAAAATCCCAGTGTTAAAAATGATGCATTTGTTATGCAATTCCATTTTTGGTATTAAATATAATAATTCAATACAATCTATTTAAGAGTAAAAATTTCAAAAAATATATGTTGATATTTTCTCTAAAAAATAGATCTAAATACTAAGAAGCTATCATAACAATATAAGAAATTACTTTTGTCTTCTATTAGATATTTAAAGTCAGTTCTTAACTAAAAAAATTGGGAAATATTTTACTTCCTTGACTTTAAGAACTTATCTAAATTTTTACGTTCAATTACCCAAAAATTTCCAACTTTCTCAGCTTTCAACCGACCTGCCTGAATATGAATATTTATTGCTTGCTTGGTTAACTTCATCTTTTTTGCAACTTCTTTTACCGATAATAAGTTTTTCATTTTGCACCTCGAAAAAAATTAATAGTTAATTAATTAAGTAGTTACCAATCCCCCTAAACTTAATAAAATTTTTTCAATATTATCAAAAATAATTATTTGTTAATAGGCAATGGTTTTTAGCTAAGTGTTGAGAAGTTCTTAAGAGAACATGTCAAATTATTAGATTCATTAAAATAAAATAATTAAAAATAATTAGTGATGAACATTTCCAATAAGAAAAGTCTTTATAAGAATTTCTTATAAAGACTTGAATATTCATCTGATTGTTTTTGAAAGAAGAAGGACTATTAAAAAGACAATATAAAGTAAAAGTCACTTCAACTTGAAAATAATATTCGCTATTATTTCAAATTTGATACGAGTAAAAAATAAATTTATTAATAGACTCTAACTATTTTCTCTATTCTCTTTTTTTTCTCTTCCGGGTGGTTCTAAAATTCTTAGCATTGCTTTCTTTTTGTCTTTAGCCCCAATCGCTATTAACAAGGTTCTTAAAGCATTTATTGTATTCCCACGCTTTCCAATAACCTTTCCGATATCATTGTCATCAACTTTCAATGTATAATCGGTGGTTCTTTCATCTACATCTGTAGACTCAACATGAACAGCTCCGGGATTATCAACGAGCTGTTTTACGACATATTCAATAAATTCTTTCATTGTAC
The DNA here is from genome assembly GCA_036796535.1 of Ignavibacteriaceae bacterium. GTDB lineage: Bacteria > Bacteroidota > Ignavibacteria > Ignavibacteriales > Ignavibacteriaceae > IGN3. The sequence goes on along the minus strand of DAIRCT010000023.1, from coordinate 24,374 downwards.
TGCTTCTATAATGTTAGAGAATTTTAACTTGCTACTAAATAATAGAAATAATAAAGTATTAAAGCAACGGATTGTTAATATTTTCTTTGCCTGAATATACTTTTTTTGTATAGTGGGTTTTATATCTTATTACAAAAAGATAGAAATTCTAAGCGATAATTAGTATTTATTTTATAATTTTAAATGTTCAGTCTAAGTTATTTTATAATGATGATTTACTTTGAAACATTCATCAAAAATTTTAAATAGCATTCTTAACATTAGAATACTCACAAAATAATTTCAAAAACGAAATTAACTACTTATATGATCTTAGAAAATAAAATTTCCGGAGTAACAAAATGAATAAGGTAAATTTAGTAATCTGCATTGCGGTTTTCCAATTTTCAATTTTTATCCAGTCTCAAACACTTAAATCACCGGAACAATTTTTAGGTTTCAAAGTTGGCTCCGACTATAAGTTGGCTGATTATGGAACTATAACTAATTACTTCAAATACCTTGCTGAAAATTCCAATAAAATTAAGTTCGAAATAATTGGTAAGACTACTCTTGGCAAAGATATGTTTATGGCAGTCATATCTTCAGAAAAGAATATCAAAGATATTGAGAAGTATCGGGAAATTATAAAACAGCTTTCTGATCCGCGTAAATTGGAAGATGAGAAGGCACGAACATTAGCAAAGGAAGGGAAAGTAGTTGTACTTGTTACTTGTAACATTCATTCAACTGAAATTGCATCATCGCAAATGTCAATGGAATTTGCCTATGAACTTGTAAATGGTACTGCCCCTGAAAAATCTTTAAAAGCATTAGACGATGTTATTTTTATTCTGATGCCTTCTATCAATCCTGATGGTACGAATATGGTCGTTGATTGGTATAATAAATATCTTGGTACTGAGTATGAAGGAAGTCCTCTACCTTATTTGTATCATAGTTATGCTGGACACGATAATAACCGTGACTGGTTTATGTTTAATCTGGTTGAGACAAGAAATGTAATTAATGTTGCTTATAAAGAATGGAAACCACAAATCTGGCTAGATGAACATCAAATGGGAAGCACGGGTGCCAGACTTTTTGTTGTCCCTTATAAAGATCCAATAAATCCCAATGTTCACCCGATGATCTGGCAATGGCAAAAGGTTATCGGAGCATTAACTACACTAAGACTTGAAGAGGAAAATAAAACAGGAGTTATTGATCACGCATATTTTGAAGGTTGGTGGGAAGGTCCTGCAAGCGATTGTGGATTATGGCATAATCAGATTTCACTTCTTTCAGAAATGGCAAGTTGTAACATAGCAAGTCCTGTTTACATTGATCCTTCTGAAGTAAAAGCAACTGAAGGACTGACTACTTATGACATACGCACAAATTATCCTCATCCCTGGCGTGGTGGATGGTGGAAACTGAGAGATATTGTTGATTATGAACTTTCATTAACATATAGTCTGCTCGAAACTTCAGCACAGTATAAAGATGAACTGTTGTACAATTATTATTTAATGGCTAAAGCTGCTATTGAAGATGGAAGTAAGGGTAATCCGTTTGCGATAATAATTCCTAAAGATCAAAATGATCCGGTAACAACATCCAAAATGATTGAAGTTTTGCAAATGGGTGAAGTCGAGGTTCAGTATTCAGATCAGGAATTTAAGATTGATAATTCAATTTATCCCGCTAATAGTTACATCATTTATCTTGCTCAACCAAATGGTAAATATGTTAAAGATCTTTTTGAGGAACAAAGATATCCCGATTTGCGTACCTCAAAAAAAGAAGATCCAATTACTCCGTATGATGTAGCTGGCTGGACTTTACCTTATCTGATGGGAGTTAAATTCTATACTGTTAATTCTCCTTTTCAGATTCAATCTCATTTAATAACTTCACCGCAATACAATGACGCTAAGGTGATAGGGAGCGGCGGTAAATATTTTATCGCACAGTCAGGTCCTAATGTTAATTCAACTTTAATCAATCGTCTTCAAAAAGAAAATATTCCTGTCTTTTGGACCATCCAGAAACAGACAATAGATGGGCTTATATTTAATGAGGGTTCTGTTATTATCCCGGCAGATAAAATTTCATCTTCAAAATTAAATGGATTAATTACTGATCTCCATTTACAACTATTTTCTGTAAGTGATGTTGATAAAAATATGATTAAAGAGTTAAAGAAAGTTAGAGTTGGATTATACAATTCCTACTCTGCAAATATGGATGAAGGTTGGACAAGATTGTTACTTGAAAACTACGAGTTTGATTTTATTCAGATGTTTAATAAGGATTTTAAAGAAAAAAATCTTAAACAAAAATTTGATGTAATTATTATTCCCGATATGGACCCCGAGGTTATTAAAACAGGTAAATATGGTGGTGAGTATAAAAGTTATAACAGACCAAAACCTAAAGAGTATGAAGGTGGAATTGAAAAGGAAGGTGTTGATAATCTTAAAAAGTTCATTGAAGAAGATGGTGGAAGACTTATTGTTTTGGGTAATGCATGTAATTTTGCAATTGATGATCTGGAATTGAGGGTGAGAAATTCTATTAAAAATTTAAAGAGTAATGAGTTTTATTGTCCCGGTTCGTTAATATCACTTAATGTTGATAATACAAATCCAATTGGTTATGGAATGGAAAGTAACTTTATTGGTTATCAGGATAATAATATTGCATTTGAAACTTCTGTTCCATTTGGGCAGTTTGATAGAAATATTGTTGTCAGATATCCTGATAAGGATATTCTTAAATCAGGATTTTTACTCGGTGAAGATAATCTTTATCGTAAAGCAGCATTGGTAGATGTAAAGCAGAAAGCCGGGCACGTTATATTAATGGGATTTAAAGTTCAAAACAGACATCAGACTTTTGGTACATTTAAATTATTGTTCAATAGCATACACGCAGCTGGAATGTAATCAATATCTTAAAATATTATCTTAAATCATTAAACTTTATCGGAAATAATTGGAGATTAAATTGAAGCAGCTCAACTTATCAATAAAATATATGTTCTTAGTTTTAATATTTACTTTTACTTCGCTCAACTATGCGCAACTTGACTCAAATAAAATAAAAATTTACAATGCAATAGCAGAAAAAATTGTACGATCAGCACTTACAGAAAATGTTGGATACGAATGGTTGCGCCAACTCTGTGATATTGGTCCGCGTTTAAGTGGTTCTGAAAATTATGAAACAGCGATACATTGGGCTGAAAAACAGTTGAAACAAATTGGTTGTGATTCCGTTTGGCTTCAACCTGTTATGGTTCCGCATTGGGTTAGAGGTGATATTGAAAAATTATCCATATTTGATTCAAAAATATTTGGTGCCCGTAATCTTAAAATTGCTGCATTAGGTGGTAGTATGGCAACTTCTCCTGATGGTATTGTAGCAAATGTAATTGAAGTCCAAAACTTTGTTGAACTTAAAAAACACAAAGATGAAGTAAAAAATAAAATTGTATTTTTTAGTCGCCCGCTTGATGTTGGATTGGTAAATACTTTTGCAGGATATGGCGGCGCAGTTGATCAAAGATTTTATGGAGCTATTGAAGCAGCAAAGTATGGCGCAGCTGGGGTTATCCTCAGATCAATTACTACAAAACACGATAATGTCCCGCATACCGGTGTAATGGCTTATGTTGATTCTCTGGCGAAGATTCCTGCGGCGGCAGTTGGATATGTTGACTCGGATTTTCTTCATAATGCTTTGTTAAAAGATCCTGATCTTAAAGTGAAACTTCAACTTAATTGCCAAACTTTGCCTGATGTACCATCATCAAATCTGATAGCCGAAATTAAAGGTACTGAGCATCCGGATAATATTATTGTAGTGGGCGGGCATTTTGATAGCTGGGATGTTGGATGTGGTGCGCACGATGATGGCGCTGGCTGTGTTCAATCTATGGAAGTTCTTGATTTATTGAAACGCTTGAACATCAAACCGAAAAGCACAATTCGCTGTGTGCTTTTTAATAATGAAGAAAATGGTTCGCGCGGTGGAATTGCTTATGGTAATTTTGCATCTTTATCTAATGAAAAACATATCGCAGCAATTGAATCTGATCGGGGAGGTTTTACACCCGTAGGATTTGATGTTGATTCTGATTCTTTAGTCCTAAATAAAATTAAATCTTTTCTTCCTGTCTTAGAAAAATGTAATATCAACTGGATCAGAAAAGGCGGGAGTGGAGTGGATGTTTCTCGTATAAAAAATATTATAGCTAAGATTGGTTATGTACCCGATTCCCAACGATATATGGATGTTCACCACTCGGCAAATGATGTTTTTCAAGAAGTTCATCCAAGAGAATTGGAATTAGGATCTGCTGCTATTGCAGTATTGGCTTATCTGATAAGTGAGGAGGGAATTTAGTAATATTGATCAGTGATGGCTTTTAATTTGTAATAACTATAACTGTCATAATACTGTAAAATAAAAATGCCGGACTAACGCCGGCATTTCTTTTAGAAATAATTCTTTTCTTATTTAACAGGATATTTTGGAACAGGTGGAAAAGTAAACGGATGTTCCTTTATTTTCTGCAAAGCAACTTCAATTGCTTTATCAAGCTGATTATCTTTTCCTGCCATCACAGATGCCGGATCATTATCAACAAGAATATCGGGATCAGCACCATGGTTTTCAACCAGCCATTTACCTTCTTCACCATAAAAAGCATTATTGGATTGATTTACAGAACCATTATCAATCGTTTGCTGAGCATTTATTATTCCAACTAAACCACCCCAGGATGGAACTCCAACAACTGTTCCTAATTTGTTAGCTTTAAAATCTTCAACAAATGCTTCACCATCAGAACCATTATACTCATTTGATATTGCAACAAATTGTCCGGTTGAAGTACTTCCGGGATATCTGAACGGTACCATTCCCTGAAGCACATTATACGATGTCATCTTTCTTTCAAGTTTATCAATTAAGAAATATTCAGTCCAGCCACCTGAATTTCTTCTTACATCAATTATAAGTCCTTTCTTATATCTGAATGCTCTCCAGAATTTATCAAACTCACCAATTCCACCGGAGCCCATTGCATTGATGTGCATATAACCAACTTCGCCATCTGATTTCTTAAGAGTATAATCAATGTTGTGTGTAAGCCAATTGAAATATCTTAACTGGCTGTTGTTTTTGATTGGCTTTACTTCATAGGTTTTAGCACCGTCTTTGGATGGTTTGTTGCTTACAGTAACACTAACACTTTGTCCCGGAACAACCTGTAAATATTTGAAATAATCTTCAGGTGCTTTTATTTCTTTTCCGTTTATAGCGATTAAATAATCACCTTCTTTCAAATCTATATCAGGGCGTGATAACGGAGCTTTCAGATCAAGATTATATTCTGTTGGTCCGTAAATTTTTTCAAACATATAATAACCCGATTTCGGATCTGCCTTCAAATCCGTACCAAGCCAGCCCGTAAAAACCTCTGTTTCTGGTGCTTCCATTGGCCCTTTATCACCACCACCGATATATGTATGTGAAACACTTATTTCACCAACCATTTGAGATAATAACCAGTTTAACTGATCACGTGATGAGAGATAAGGAATTAAAGCTCTGTATTTTTCTCCCATTGTTTTCCAATCGTGTCCGTGAAAGTTTTTATCATAGAAAAAGTCACGATACCATCTCCATGTATCATTAAATATCTGATTCCATTCGGCAAGATTATTAACCGTATAGCTCATCTGATCAAGATTTAATTTACTACCAGCAGTTTTAGATTTGAAAGCATCATCAACAGTTGTTACAAAATAATCATTATCTTTTTGTATGATAAGATTTTTACGATCGGTTGATAGATCAAAATTTCTAATCTTATCATCAAGCACTACTTTTGTCTTTGATGCCATATCAAATATGTTAAGATTCCATTTGGTCTTTGATCCCGGTTTGAATATCTCTTCATATTCATCTTCCGTGAATTTATCAACCGAACTCCAGAGTACTTTTCCGTTACCCGCTTTTAAATAAAAATAATTTCCAGCGTCAATCGGTAGGGGATAAGTGCGGGTTTTTATTCCATCAAAATCAATTCTTAATACGTCATCAGATTTTTTTTCTGATTTGCTAACCGGATCATCAAATGGTGGCGTATCATCGGCTCTAAGTTGAACACACATTATCTGCTGTGGAGTTGATTCGATATGATTGTCTTCATAAAAGTCCATCTGAATATTAAAATTTCTGCTTGATACGTAATAAAGATATTTGCCGTTTACATCAAACGATGGATAAAGATTATCAAAAAAGTCATCAGTTAATGCGTATTTCTTTTTCTGCTCAAGATTATAAACATAAATAACATTGTTGCGATTAAAGTTTGTAAAGCTGTAAGTAATCCATTTGCTGTCCGGCGACCAACTATAATCACTTTCTTCCCAATAAAATTCATCGTTCTTTAATTGATTCGATCTGTCAACTTCTGTTAATTTTTTCGAATCTACATCAACATAGAAAATTGCAAACTCTTTATTACCAAATAAAATTTTCTTTCCATCCGGTGACCATACAAGATGATAAACAAATTTGTCCAATCCATCTGTTAATTTTATCCACTCACCGCCATCAGCACTTTGCATATAAAGTTCATATTCGCCCGTTTTATCTGAAAAGAAAGCTACCCATTTACCATCCGGAGAAATCTGAGGATACATTTCTCTTGTACCCGGTGAGTTTGATAAATCTTTTGTATTACCTTTTTTTGAAGGTAATGAAAAGACGTCGCCGCGAGCTTCTAAAATTACCTTCTCTCCATCATTTGAGATATTCATTGAATGAATATATTCTTTTGGATTGATTACACGATCTCTTAATGCCCATCTGTCTGAAGGCATTGTTACAGAAATCTGTTTTGCTTTATCAGTTTTAGTATCAAAAATATTAATGTAACCATTCTGAATGTAAACAATTTGTTCTCCATCGGTTTCAGGCCACATTAAATCAAAATCAGAATAATTAGTTAATTCTTTAATTTCTTTTGTTGATAAATCTTCTACATAAAGATTAGAAACACCGTTGGTTCTATCGGAAACAAAATACATTTCATTTCCAATCCACATCGGATAGGCATTCTTTCCTACATAATCTGAAATGGGTGTAAATTTATTCTCTTTAAAATCGTACATCCATATATCAGTATGCTCACCACCTTTATACCTTTTCCAATAATATTCTTCGCTACCTTTTCTGTTATAAAGCATCTTTGTGCCGTCAACATTAAAACTACACAGAGTGCCTCTGTCAATCGGAAATCTCTCAGGAGCAGATCCATCATTATTTACAAAATATAAATTTGGATCTCTCATAATGTAATTTTCCCAGTATGATCTGAAAACAATTCTTTTACCATCAGGTGTCCACGCAATTGATTGGACGCCTGAAGGTACATATGTTACTCTTACCGGCTCACCACCGGAGGACGGAATTATATAAACATTGTAAGAACCATCATAACCACCGGTAAAAGCAATATATTTTCCATCAGGAGAAAATTTTGCTGAAAATTCATTCCCGGGAAAACTGGTTAATCTGGTTGCCGTTCCACCACTTGAATTTACAAGCCACAAATCATTTTCATAAGAAAAAACAATTTTATCTTTGTAAATATCCGGGAAGCTCATTAATCTGCCTTCATCAGCAGCAAATGAAAAAGATGCAAAGAAAAGTAGTACAAGAATTGTTTTAATAAATGATCTCATAATAACTCCAATAAATTTTATGTGGAAACATAGGGAAAATCTACTTTTTAAGTAAAATAAATTATATAAAAGGTAAATAGATTACATAAAGGTTTTTTGAATAATTTAGATTATAATTCTGGCTGAATTAGTTGCTATTTCTCAACTAAAAAGTTTTGACTTTGTTAAAAATTAATTGCTAATTATAAGTAGAGATTTTTGAATTTATTATTTCAAAATCTTTTACCGGTTCTTTTTGAATTGTAAACTTTGATTCAGATTTCTGTAAAGAGTTAAAAAGTCTGGACCAAAATTAAATTCAGTTAATAATCGTCTTTTTAGTATGATTATTTTTTATGAATTAGATTTTGTGAGGACTGCAATGAAAGCATCAATTTTAATTTTTGTTTTATTCTTTGTCTCAGGTTGTGCAATTTTTCAACCTGAAGAAACAATAATTATCCAACCGAAATTATTAAAGCAATCTTCTTTACCACCGATAACATCATCAATTTACAGCGATAATTTTGAATTTACATGTGAACTGATCGTTAATGAAAAGGGAGATGTTGAAAAAGCCAAATTGCTAACACAAAGCGGAGATCCAACATGGGATTCATTAGCGACCCTTTCACTTCTGGAATGGAAGTTTGCACCGGCAACTGCCAACGGAATCCCAATTAAGCAACTTATTAGGAGAAGAGTTAAAGTTGTTTTTGAACAACCTGAAATTGTTCCGCTTGCTGAAATACAATTGAATAATTATCAGTTGGCGGATTCAGTATATAATGCCATAGTTAATGGTGCTGATTTTTCAGATATGGCAAAAAAATATTCTTTAAGTAATACTAAACTGAAAGGTGGAATGCTGGGTAATGTTGATATTAAACAGTATTCCAAAAATATCAGCAGCGTTCTTCATAGATTAAAAGGTGGAGAGATTACAGAACCTCTTGTATTCGGAAATCGTTTTATAATATTTAAAAAACTTGTTCAAAATAATTAATGTGATTGAGTAGATTTTTTTTTATGAAAGGGAACACAATGGCTACTCAAATTAAAAAAGTTGATTACTTTTACTGCAACGTTCAAGATCAACCTGGTGAAGCATATAAATTACTTAACCTGCTAGCTGATGTTGGCGTTAATCTTCTTGCGTTTACGGCTGTGCCAAGCGGATTAATGAATACTCAATTCACCTTATTTCCAGAGGACTCGGATAAACTAAGAGCAGAAGCAAAAAAAGCCAGATTAAATATTCAAGGACCGGTTCCTGCCTTATTAGTTCAAGGTGATGACAAGCTTGGAGTTCTGACTTCTATCCATAAAAAACTCTTTGATGCCGGAGTTAACGTTGCTGCCTCAACCGCTGTTACTGATGGTAAAGGTGGATTTGGTTACGTTATTTATTTAAGAACAGAGCAGTTTAAAATGGCATTAGAAGCTTTAGATTTATAAGATATTTTATCCATAAAATATTTTATAAACATGTTTAATAACCTTTTCGAACAAGTCTATACTTAATTATATCAATCTGCGATAATTTTAATAATTAATATATCATCCCAAATCCATTTGTGAATATATTATAACAATAATTTTTAAAATTTATAAAACAATAAAATTGAAATACTCAAATCAATTAAAAAATATTTTTTCAAACGATTGCCCGATTATTGGAAAAGAAAGATTTCTTAATTCAGCTGTGCTAATCCCTATTGTTAATCTGGATGATGAGGAATTTGTTCTATTTGAAAAAAGATCTGCCTTAGTAAGACAACCGGGTGAGATAAGTTTTCCAGGTGGTCATTTTGATTTTAAAACTGATAAAGATTTTCTATCAACTGCATTAAGAGAAACTACGGAAGAATTAGGAATCACGAAAGAAAAAATTAATGTTTTGGGAAAACTTGGTACTTTGGTAACGCCAATGGGTATTATAGTTGAAACATTTGTTGGTTATCTAAATATCAAAACTCTTGGAGAATTAAATCTTGATATTAAAGAAGTGGATCGAATATTTATTATTCCACTTGAATATTTTGTTAAAACTAATCCACAAGAATATCACACAAGATTAGAGCTTCATCCTTTTTATGTGGATGAACAAGGTATCCAGAAAGAACTTTTGCCTGTTAAAGATTTGGGCTTACCAGAAAAATATAGTCTTTCCTGGACCAAAGGAAAACATCGTGTCTTGGTATATCGTACTGGAGAAGAAGTTATTTGGGGAATTACAGCGGAGTTAATTTTTGAACTTTCAAAAAAATTAAGGGATTAAAGTGATTAGCAATTATAAACATATCATTTGGGATTGGAATGGGACTTTACTTAACGATGTTGATTTTTGTAGAAGAATAATAAATAGAATTCTGAGAGAAAATCGTTTACCAGAATTATCTATCAGTAAATATCGGGACATATTTACTTTCCCTGTTCAGGACTATTACGAAGCTGCGGGATTGGATTTTAATAAAGTCTCTTTTGAATTACTTGGTAAAGATTTTATGGAAGAATATGAACGAAATAAATTAACTTGCCATTTATATGAACATTCTAAATTTGTATTATCAGAAATACATAAACGTGGATTAAAACAATCAGTACTTTCTGCTTATAAACAGGATACTTTAACTGATATTTTAAAATCTTATAATCTTTTTGATTACTTTGACTTTATCATTGGATCAGATAATATATACGCAGGAGGTAAAACCCATCTTGGTCTGAAACTTATTGAGAAATTAAATGTGGAAAAGAATGAGATACTTTTTGTTGGTGATACATTACATGATTATGAAGTAGCTAAAGCGATGGGAGTTAATTCTTTACTAATTGCAGATGGTCATCAAGCAAAAGAAAAACTTAGTGTAAATGGGGCAATCGTTCTGAATAATATGAAGGAATTTGCAGATTATTTATTTAAAGATTAGATCTAAAGTACTACTTAGTCTTTTTAAATATGATCAATAGTTTAAAATAATTTTTCTTCCTGTAATTCTATAATTAAAATGAAGTGCCGACTTTTATTCTTAAATTAAAAAGAATTGATGTTATACCTAACGATCCATTTTTAGTAGTTCCGATAATTGCACTAGGTCCAATGGCAATTGCACTTGCTGCCCAGGAATCAAAAATCTTTTGCACTAAAATATCAATTACAAATTGGGGCTGTCGTATGTTGCTTGCAAGCATTGCATCCATCCTCAAATCAAAAACACTTCCGCCCAAAGTTAGTTCTCTTCCAGAATAACCAATATGAGTTTCATTTAAGTAGCGGGCAACGTAAACCTTACCACGTGTTGCGCCCATTACTTTAATGGGATATCTCAATTCCCAATTAATAAAATCACCTTGAACCAAAAACGGTTGATATTTTATTGAACCATCAGGATTAAGAATAATGTTATTTTTATTAACTGTTTGCTTGGTGTATTTAAGAATCTGTGATTCAGTAAATTTATTTGAAGAGGATGTATAACCAAATTCAAAGAAATTGCCAAAGGGAATTACATATGCAACCTGAAATCCTGATGTAACATATAAATTATTATGATTATCAAAATCTTTGATTTCAACAAAAGCATCAGCACTTTGAAACATCCCTATTCTCAACCCCAGGATATGAAAATTAGCTTCAATAAAATTTGTTTCCATTACACCCGAATAAGGTGTCCCGAATCCTATTGAAACTCCAATATCACTTTTTAGTGGGAAACCAAATCTCTCTCCACCTTGCACTTGTAAAAATGGATTTATATATCCAAGCGTTGGGGATATTTGAAGCACACTTGGTGGACTGAGTAGTTTACTAAGCCGTAATTTTTCAATTACTCGCGTAAAAACACTCCCAAAATTTATAGTTTCTTCCAGATTAAGTTTAAATGGATAAGTTATTATTCTAGCACGAGTTTCAGGTTTTAAAGCAAAAAATGGATATAATGTACCTTTAATAGAAATGGTTTGATTATTGGCATCACGTAAATCAGCTACAATTTCTGCTTTAGGATCAGGCGGATCTATGAACATCTCTTCTTGAATTTTTATGAAGAGACTATCATCAAGTGGTTCCATCTGGAAATATAAAATTTGCTCCTCTTCTTGTTGGGCAAAGATATTAATTGAGTTTGCACAAAATATTAAAATGAAAAATGATAGTAGTATTAAAATTTTTATTTTTTTCATTTTCATAATCATTTTGTAAATGTATAATTCTTAAAAATTTTAACAATAATTAAACCATAGTAAATTTTAATCAAAATATTATCTTGTGTAGATTCTATGCAAATAATGCCGGATTAAAAGAGAAAATTTACCCGATAAGATTATAAATTTTTCAGAAATATTTTGTAATTGATTTCTATATGTTAATTTCTTTTATACTTCGAGGACTAAATCCAACTGCACGGTCATTAATTATGGCTTAAAGAAAATTACCAATAAGTATTTTTTCTTTAAAATATTCCATCGTTTTTCGCAAACCATCTTTACGGTCAATAACTGGCTGCCAACCTAATTTTGTTTTTGCTTTAGTTATATCTGGCTGTCGAACTTTAGGATCATCAACGGGTAAATCCTGATAAATTATTTTACTCTTAGAATTAGTTATTTCAATTATTTCCTCAGCAATTTGCTTCACGGTAATTTCTTCAGGATTACCAATGTTAACTGGTTCTTTCTCTTCAGAAAATAATAATTTAAGTATTCCGTTAATTTCATCTTCCACATAGATAAAGCTTCTTGTTTGTGAACCATCACCAAAAACTGTAATCGGTTCATTTTTTAATGCTTGTGAAAAGAATGCCGGTATTGCTCTGCCATCGTGCAGACGCATTCGAGGTCCAAAAGTATTAAATATACGGACGATGCGTGTACTTACATTATGATATCTTTGGTAAGCCATTGTAAGCGCTTCTGCAAACCTTTTCGCTTCATCATAAACTCCTCGTGGACCAATCGGATTTACATTGCCCCAATAATCTTCTTTTTGTGGATGTTCTAATGGATCGCCATACACTTCAGATGTTGAAGCTAATAAGAATCTAGCATTTTTTTCTTTTGCTAATCCTAATGCTTTGTGTGTGCCTAATGAACCAACTTTAAGAGTTTCTATAGGTAATTGATGATAATCTAATGGGCTTGCAGGCGATGCGAAATGAAGTACATAATCAACTTTTCCCGGCACATGAATATAATTAGTAATGTCATGTCTGATAAAATGAAAAAGAGGATTGCCAAAAAGATGTTGTATATTGTCAAGACTGCCGGTTAATAAATTATCAATGCATATAACAGAAATATTTTCCCCGATAAGTTTGTCACAAAGATGTGAGCCCAAAAATCCAGATCCACCAGTTACAACAGCGGTAGGCATTTTATTATTCCTATAAAATTTTAAATAATTACTTTAATTCTGTAAAACTCAAATGCTAACTTTCATTTTTTGAGGCATAGTAATAATAATATTTATAATAGCTTCCGTAACCTGGTTTAGTGCTAAAGTTATTTAATACTGCTCCAATTAATATTGAGTTATCATGTTTTAATAATTGTATTGCTCTATCTAACATCGAATTTTCAGTTACATCGGCAGAAACCACAAGAATAGAACCATCAACTTTTTTTGCTAAGATTTCAGCGTCTGTAACAGCAACTATTGGTGGTGAATCCAGAATAACATAATCAAATCTATTTCTTACATCTACAAGAAATTTTTCCATTTGAATTGAATCCAACATCTCTGCCGGATTAGGCGGTATTGTTCCTGAGGTAATAATGCTAAGTCCTTCTATTTCAGTAGGATATATTATTTGATCTAAATTATATTCGCCTACCAAATAGTCAATCAATCCCGGCTTTTTATCGCGCTCAAGTATTTGATGCAACCTAGGTTTTCGAAGATCACAATCAACAATTAGAGTTTTTTTGTTTGACAATGCAAAGCTACCCGCAAAGTTTATTGCTACGGTGGTTTTTCCTTCTTGTGGAGCAGGGGAGGTAATCAATATCGTTTTAAGAGTTTCCTTATCGGGTCTGGAAAACTGAACTCTGGTTCTTAAAGCTCTAAAAGCTTCTGATGGAATGGAGTCGGGTCTTGTGGATACTATAAAGTCAAATTTACTTTTTATATTTAATCCCATACCCTCAACTTGAGGAATCCAGGCAAGAACATTAACATTTTTTTTCTGAATATCCTCAGGGGTTTTAATACTATTATCGAAATAGTTCTTAATAAATACAAAGCCAAAGGCAAGTGCGAATCCAATTATCAAACCAACAATAACAATTAAAGACCTATTAGGTTTGGCAGGATTACTCGGTATTCTGGCATTATCAATAATAAGCACATTACCTGGTTGTGATTGTTCGTTAATAACGGCTTCCTGAAATCTTTCCTCAACCAAAGTATATAGTTTTTCTAATGATTCTCTGTTTCGTTGAAACCTTGCTAAATCCAGAGAAGTTTTGGGAAGGCGATTAAATTTTTCTTCATATTTTTTTACGATTTCAGCAAATCCATTTTGTGTTGTTCTAAGTGAACCATTCTTAATTTCTTCTTCAATTATTTTTTGACTTAAAGCTTTAACTTCTTCAGGGCTGCTGGCTAAAATTCCTGCTTTAAGTACTTTTACTTTTTCATCGAGTTTGGCTTTTAGATCTTTAATCTTTTTGTCGTACTCAATAACTTTATTTGTTATATCAATACCCGGTTCAACTTTAGCTAGTGCAAGATCTTTATTTATTTGTAGTTGGGCAATTTCATTTTGCAAAGCTGTTATATAAGTTTCTGAAGTAGCGCTTTCCAGATATTCTGCAAGTCGTGGATCTTGTTTTTTTAGCTCTTCTTTATATTGTTTGAGTACTTCATCTGAAGCCATCAATTCAATTTTAGCAGCATTTTTTTGAGCTTCAAATTGTGATAATTGCTGAATAAGAGTTTGTGCCTGTTGATCCAGAGCAATAATACCTCCACGTTCTTGATATGATCTTAGTACTTCCTCCGCATCATTTAGTTGATCTTTTTTTTCCTTGCGCTGCTTATCTAAAAATCCTTTCACGAATGTCAGCTGGTCACGATTAATTTCCAGGTTATAATTTTTATACTCCTTTGAATAAATGTTAGCAATTAAAGCAGCTTCAATGGGGGATGGAGATTCAGCACTAATTTCTATAATATCAAGTCCACGTTTTTGTTCAATATTTACGGTGTTGCTAAGAAGTGCCGCAATCTGAGGAACTGTAAGCAGTTCTTCAGAGTTACCCGAAAATTCTTTCTTATAAAGTAGATTAAAATCTTTTTTATCACTTGAATTTACAAAAGTATCAACCAGAGCTTTAGCAACTCTTTCACGTAAATTATAACTTTTAAGAATTTCAATTTCATTTGCTATAAATCTATCGTTACCAAAATCGCTAAATTCAGGTACCAGCGGTGATTGTAAAATGCTACCACTTGGTTTACTTAATTTAATTGCAGTTTGCGATTTATAAATATTTTTTGCGGATAGAGCATATATAAGTGCAACTGCAAAACTGGCAATGATGATAATAATTACAGGAACAAGATTATTGCGTAAAAGAATTAGATAATCTTTTAATGTATTGCTCTCAGAGTTTTCTATTTCGAAATCGTTAACGCTATTGTTATTCATTTCACTTCCCCAATCATTTGGTTATACTTATGATTAATGCTGCTAAAGATGCTAATGCTGTAACTACAGACAAATAGAAAGAGATATCCTGTCTTACAAAATATCTTGGTTCACCGGGCACGATTATAATATCACCGGCTTGTAAACGAACAAATTTAATTTTTGTTTTTAAGCTGTCTTCCCACATCAAATCATTATAATTATATTTTAGCATAACAGTTGTGGAATCTACCGTAGTTTTTAAAACGCGTATATCGGAAAGAAGTGCATCTTCATTTGGTCCACCTGCTAGTGAAATTAGTTCATTAATTGTACTTCTTGCGGGAACGATATAAAATCCAGGAAATTTAACGTAACCCCATAGCTGAACTTTTATATTTACACTTGATGGGTCGGAGTAGTCAAACATACCGCCTTGCCGTTGATTATTTGTATTATTGTAGGGACTTCCAATCTGAATATCATCCTGTGCGAAAGATATTTGAGATAAAAACAATATTGAAAGAATAAAAAATAATTTTTTGTGCATAATCTCAGTTAAATTTTAATTGTTAATGATTCAAATATAAAAATCTTTTGGAAATTATGTAGTATATATTTAAAGTTAATCCTGAGTTGTTTGAGATTAGATTAAAATATTCCAGCAGGATGAATAATTTTTTTACTCAGAAAATCTGGAATAAAATTATCGAAATGAAATAATTAACGAAATAAGGAAGGAATATTAACGAGTAAAATTAAGTTAAATAACTCTGTCTGGTTTTATGAAAAAGTCGTGAATATTTTATCAGGATATAACTAAAATTAATCGCTAACTACTTTGCCATCTTTTAGCAGATAGTTTTTGCCTGACTTTTCACAAAATGCTTTGCCACTTTCATCAAATTTTAATTTTTTACCGGCTTCAGAAACCCATCCTACAACTCTGCCGGGATTACCAACTACCAAGGCGTAATCAGGAACATCTTTTGTAACAACAGAACCAGCACCAATCATACAATGCTTTCCGAGTGTATGCCCACATACAATTGTTGCATTTGCTCCAATTGATGCTCCTTCTTTTACAAGGGTTTTAATATAAAACTGTGCTCCCACTTGCGGATATTTGCATTTTGGATCGAGTATATTGGTAAAAACCATTGAAGGACCACAAAAAACATAATCTTCCAGGGTTACGCCCTCATAAATTGAAACATTATTCTGTACTTTGCAGTAATCGCCAATAATGACATTATTCCCAACATTTACATTTTGACCGAACACACATTTTCTCCCAATCTTTGCTCCGCTCTGGATGTGAGTGAAATGCCAGATTTTTGTCCCTTCTCCAATTTCAACATTATCATCAACCACAGCGTATTCGTTTATATAATAATTTAATTTATTTACCATAATATTTTATTCCGTTTTTAATTTATATCGATTTAACTTTTATTGGTTTGATCAACCAGACTAATTATTAAGTACAATCTACAAGATCATCGGATGATAAAGTTCCTTAATTTTTGTGACCGGTAAATGTCTAATATCATATGCTGCTTCAATAGAAGGTCTGGCCGTTTCAATTCCGAATCCATTTCCACTTAAAATATTTTCATAAATCTTGGTATGAAGATCAGTAAAACCCTCTGTAAATTCTAATTCGTTTCCATCAATTGTTATTGAGCGATGTGTGGATTTATTCTTTTCAATTGCTTCTTTTGGAAGATCTTTGGAATCAATCGATAAGTACCATTGAACATTAGCGTTTTGGAGTTCAATAAATCCAGCCGCTTTATTTGATTCATTTAAAAAGAGGTAGTTCTTCTGAACATTTCCGAACATCCACATAAGCATATCAAAAAAGTGAATACCAATATTTGTAGCAACTCCGCCTGAAATATCTTGTCTTCCTTTCCATGAATAATTGTACCAAGGACCACGAGAAGTTACATATGTTAGAACAACATTGTGCTTGGTATTCTTCTGTTTACTTTTAGATAGTTTTTCTTTTATCTCAACAAGTGCCGGATGAACTCGTAGCTGAAGTATCGTATAAACCTTCTTTCCAGTTTCTTTTTCAATTTCCTGGAGTTGGTCCAAATTCCAGGGATTAAGTACAAGAGGTTTCTCGCAGATTGCATCTGCACCTACACGTAATGATACTCTAATATGTGCATCGTGTAAATTATTTGGGGAACAGATTGATAGATAATCGATTTTATCCTGGGAATTTGTTCTTCTTAGTTTTTCAAGATGTCTGTCAAATCTTTCAAACTCCGTAAAGAAACTTGTGTTAGGAAAGTAACGATCAAGAATTCCAACAGAATCATGAGGATCCATTGCAGCCACAAGATTATTGCCTGTATCTTTAATTGCTTGCAGATGTCTTGGGGCTATATATCCTGCCACACCTGTTATTGCAAAATTTTTCATCTTAATCCGATTGTTAATTTATTTAATTATTCAATAATATTTTACTATTTATATCTCGATTACTATATCTTATCCCTTAAAAACTTTTTTCGATTTAATGCCAGCTTTTTCAAACGCATTTCTAGTATCAAGAATTAGTTTTGCATTTGCAGTAATTGTTTTATAATCATAATTACTATGATCTGTACTTAGTAAAACTAAATCATACCTGGCAAGATTTCTTTTAGTAAGTTCAACGGATACCATATCGAATTGGTACTTGCGGGTCTTGGGTAATTTTGGGATATAAGGATCATTGTAATCAACTTTTGCGCCTTTTTCTCTAAATATTTCTATAAGCTTAAGAGATGGTGATTCCCGCATATCATCAATATCTTTTTTGTAAGATGCTCCTAATATTAAAACTCTGGAACCATTAAGAGATTTTTTAAATTTGTTTAACACCTCACCAGCTTTTTCAACAACGTAATAAGGCATATAGGTATTTATTTCGCCAGCCAACTCAATAAACTTAGTACTAATTTCAAATTCACGAGCTTTCCATGTAAGATAAAAAGGATCAATTGGGATGCAGTGACCACCTAATCCAGGACCGGGATAAAATGCCTGAAAACCAAATGGCTTTGTTGCTGCTGCATTAATGACTTCCCAAACATCAATATCCATTCTTTCGAAAACCATCTTAAGTTCGTTAACTAATGCTATGTTAATTGAACGATAAATATTTTCTAATAGCTTAGTAGCTTCAGCAGCTCTTGGCGAGGATACGGGTACAGTTTTAACAATAACCTGATTGTACAAAGCGAGTGCAATCTTAAGACAATTTGCTGTAACTCCGCCAACTACTTTAGGAATAGTTGCTGTTGAATATTTCGGATTATTAGGATCTTCACGTTCCGGGGAAAATGCTAAGAAGAAATCTTCTCCAACTTTAAAGTTTTTTGTTTTTCCATTTGCTAATTGCTTTTTACCCATCATAGATTGAGTCAATGGTGCAGTCTCAAACATTGGTAATAAAATTTCTTCTGTTGTGCCCGGGTAAGTTGAAGATTCAAGTGAAACAAACTGACCTTTTCTTAAATACTGTGCTATAATCTTTCCTGAATTTTCTATGTAAGTCATATCCGGTTCACGATGTTCATTAAGCGGAGTAGGGACACAAATAATTATTGCATCTACTTCTGGTAATCTTGCAAAATCAGATGTTGCGGAAAACATTTTACTGTTAACTGTTTTCTTAATTTTATCGGCGTTTATATGTTTAATATAACTTTTACCAGCATTGATCAGTGGGATTTTTCTATTATCAATATCAAATCCAATAGTTTTAAATCCTTTTAAAGCATATTCTAATGCTATTGGAAGACCTACATAACCCAGACCAATAATTCCTATTACCGCGGATTTATTATTTATTTTTTTTAATAGTGTATCGTACATATTATCCTTTAGGTTTTAATAATAAATATCTTACAAGGTTAGCCGGCTTATTTGTTAATAAGTTAAGCAAAACCGTTAGTCTAATTTGAAATGTTTTTCAATTTCAATAATAAAAATAACTAAAAAATTGAGTCATAAGATAAAGTACTGAATCAATATGAAAAACTCGAATTAGAAATAATCTATAAACAAATTAGAAAAAAATGATTTGTTTACCCCAAATGCTGTGAGTAATTTTGTGTAAAGATCTTTCAATAAATTTCTGAATGGTGCGGATATGGTTATTACAGACAGAAACACTCCAATAAATTATCAAATAGTTAATCAAAAAATTAAGGAAAGCAAGCTTGAAAGTCCCGGACGCGCATCCATACGTGAGATAAAAAAATTAGTTGATGAAATAGAAAAAGCAACCGGTGAAAAATTTATTAGAATGGAAATGGGAGTGCCCGGACTTCCGCCAACAAAAGTCGGTGTTGATGCTGAAATTGAGGCGCTTAAAAAAGGTGTTGCAGCAATCTATCCCGATATTTATGGGATACATTCTCTTAAAGTTGAAACTGCCCGTTTTGTTAAATTATTTATGGATATTGATGTTAGCCCCGAAGGTTGCATTCCAACTGGTGGATCAATGATGGGAAGCTTTGCCGCTTTTATGACACTAAATAGATGCAATCCTGAAAAAGATACTTCGCTTTTAATTGATCCTGGTTTTCCGGTTCACAGACAGCAATTAAAAGTGCTCGGACAAAAAATAGAATCATTTGATGTTTATAATTACCGTGGTGATAAATTAAGAGATAAACTTGAATCCATATTAAGCAAGGGAAATATATCCTGCATACTTTACTCAAACCCTAATAATCCTTCCTGGATTTGCTTTACTGAAAAAGAGCTAAAGATTATTGGCGACATGTGTAATAAGTACGATGTTATTCCAATTGAGGATCTTGCATATTTTGCAATGGATTTTAGACGCGATATGTCTAAACCCGGAGTGCCGCCTTATCAACCTACGGTTGCAAGATATACAAACAATTATATCCTTACCATTTCAAGTTCCAAAGCGTTTAGTTACGCAGGACAAAGAATTGGGATGATGATTATTTCTGATGAACTTTACGATAGAAGTTATCCTAATCTTAAAAAATATTATACCAAGGATTTATTCGGACATTCGATGATTTATGGAAGTATTTATGCAATGAGTGCGGGAATTTCTCATTCTGCACAGTACGCACTTGCCGCAATATTTAAAGCTGCAAATGATGGTAATTTAAATTTTGTTGAAGAAGTTAAAGAGTACGGCGAGAAAGCTAAGATTATGAAAAAACTTTTTACCGATAATGGTTTTAAGATTGTTTATGATAAAGATGAAGATGAACCAATTGCCGATGGATTTTATTTTACTTTTTCTTATCCCGGCTACAGTGGTGAAGATTTACTTAATGAACTTTTATATTACGGAATCAGTGCAATATCATTAGCAATTACCGGTAGTGAAAGATTGGAGGGTATACGTGCCTGTGTATCACTGGTTCAAAGAGATCAGTTTAAAGATTTAGAATATCGTTTGAAAAGATTTAACGAAGATCATTCATCCAAATAAAAAATTGATTGCATGGTTGCATCAATGCATGCAATCATGCATCCATGCATTCACGCATTCATTAGTCATCCCATAAAGAAACTCAGTAGAATACCAGCCGCAACAGCGCTTCCAATAACTCCGGCCACATTTGGTGCCATTGCATGCATTAGCAAGTGATTAGTTTTATCATACTGCAATCCAACAATCTGAGAAACTCGTGCACTATCTGGTACAGCAGAAACTCCAGCATTGCCAATCAGCGGATTAATTTTATTCCCTTCTTTAAGGAATAAATTCATAAATTTAGTAAAGAAAATTCCACCTGCAGTTGCAATCACAAAAGACAATGCGCCAAGCGCAAATATTCCCACAGATCGAGAAGTTAGAAAAGTTGTTGCTTGCGTAGAAGCACCAACGGTTAATCCTATTAGTATTGTTACAATATCAATCAGCGATCCTTTTGCAGTGTCAGCTAATCTTTTGGTAACTCCGCTTTCTTTTAAAATATTTCCGAAAAATAACATTCCAAGTAAAGGCATTGCACTAGGTACAATAAGCGTAGTTAAAATTAATCCGACTATTGGAAAAAGTATCTTCTCAGTTTTAGAAACAGCACGCGGTGGTTTCATCCTGATAAGACGCTCTTTTTCTGTTGTCATCAATTTCATTATCGGTGGTTGTATTACAGGAACTAATGCCATATATGAATAAGCTGAAACTGCAATCGCACCAACCAATTCCGGAGCTAATTTTGATGAGAGAAATATTGCTGTTGGTCCATCAGCCCCGCCGATTATACCTATAGCGGCAGCTTGCTCAGGAAGAAATCCTAAAAATAATGCAATCATATATGCGCCAAAAATTCCAAGCTGTGCTGCTGCACCAAGTAATATTAATTTGGGATTTGATAAAAGTGTTGAAAAATCTGTCATTGCACCGATACCTAAAAATATTAACGGTGGATATACTCCTTTTAAAACTCCAAAGTATAAATAGTTCATTACACTTCCCGGTTCATAGATTCCGATTTGTAAATTTGCCCCTTGAAGAAAAGGAATATTTCCTATGAGAATGCCAAATCCAATTGGTACTAAAAGTAACGGTTCATATTCTTTGGCGATGGCTAAATAAATAAAAGCAAGCCCAACTATTAGCATCACCACATGCCCAATTGTAAAGTTTGGAAATGCTGTGTATTTGAAGAACTGATTGAAACCGTGATTCATAAACTCAAATAATTGTGCCATAACTAAGCTCCGATTTCGATTAGAACATCACCCTCAAGTACTGAATCGCCTTGTCTGACTTTGATAGATTTTATAACACCTTCTTTATCTGAATTAATATTATTTTCCATCTTCATTGCTTCAAGTGTGATTAGTTTTACGCCAACTTTTACAAGGTCACCTTCTTTTACATGCACACCGAGTATAACGCCCGGCAAAGGTGATTTGATTAGTCCCACACCTTTTGGTGCAGTTGGTGCACTGGTTTTTAATTGTGATGGAGTTGATTCAGTTGTTGGTACTGCTGTAGATCTAACAAGTTTAGGTGTTTTAGTTTGTGCTATCACTTTTTCTAATTCCACTTTGTAGGTGGCTCCGTTTACCTCAACTTCAGCAATGTTATCTTCAACATTAACGATGTTAACATCATATTTATTGCCTTGAATTGTAAATTTAAAATTCTTCATAACTTTTATTCTCTGTTATCTTGGAAATTGTCTTAATCCATAAATTTTAGAACTCCACGGTGAGTAAGTTCTTGATACTTTATTAATCGTTAGAACCGTGTCTTCTTTATCGTGCATTTCCGAGTAGTAAAGATGTAATGCCATTGCAATAGCAGCGTTAACTTCACCGGAAAGACTTAAATCTTCTTTAACCTCAATAACTTTTCCTTCTCTGCGTAAAAGTCGTTTTACATTTACCTGAAGAAGTTTTGCAAGATTAAAAAAGATGATATAAAGCAGAAGTAATGCAATGAACACAACCACATATCCAATAACTGTCATCCCAATTCCCCAAGGATCAATCTTTAAAAACAGTTGTGAATTTTTATGGATAGTATTTGTGGTTGTACTATCTCTTACAATTTGTTGAACTAATCCTAAAAACATTTTTTCTCCTTTTTATAATGGTAGATTAGAATGTTTTTTAGGAGGATTTACATCCTTCTTTGTAGCAAGTGATTGCAATGCACGAATTACTCTGAACCTTGTATTTCTTGGTTCAATCACATCATCAATATAGCCATACTTTGCAGCGACATAAGGAGTTGCAAATTTCATCCGATAATCTTCTTCGCGCTGTTTAATAAATTTAATTCTTTCTTCAGGATCAGTAATCAATTGCAATTCTTTTTGATGAAGAACTTCAATCGCACCTTTTGGCCCCATTACAGCAATCTCTGCACCAGGCCAGGCATAATTAATATCACCGCGTAAATGTTTAGAACTCATAACATCATAAGCTCCTCCGTAAGCTTTACGAAGTACAACTGTTACTTTTGGAACTGTCGCTTCTCCATATGCAAATAAAAGTTTTGCACCGTGAATAATAATTCCGCCGTATTCTTGAGCAGTACCGGGTAAAAATCCAGGCACATCAACAAATGTTACAATTGGAAGGTTGAACGCATCACAAAATCTAACAAAGCGTGCAGCTTTGCGTGATGAGTTAATATCAAGCACACCGGCAAGATAACTTGGTTGATTAGCTACAATACCAACAGGCATTCCGTTAAATCTTGCAAAACCTGTAACGATGTTTGGAGCATAATGTCTTTGTATTTCTAAAAATTCATGTTGATCAACCACAGCGTAAATAACATCTTTTACATCATAAGGTTTATTTGTTGCTTCTGGAATTATTGAGTTAAGTATATCTTCCAGTCTATCTATTGGATCATCGCAAGGAAGGATTGGCGGATCTTCCAAATTATTTTGAGGAAGATAACTGAGTAGTTTTCTGATTAAGGATATTCCTTCTTCTTCATCATCGGAAACTAAATGTGCAACACCTGATTTTGCTGCGTGGACCATAGCTCCACCGAGTTCATCTTCAGTTACAGTTTCACCGGTTACAGTTTTTACAACTTTTGGACCTGTTACGAACATATAACTAGCACTTTTATTCATAATAATAAAATCTGTTAGAGCAGGGGAGTAAACTGCACCGCCTGCGCAAGGTCCGAACACTGCTGAGATTTGTGGAATAACTCCCGATGCTAAAATATTCCTTTGAAAAATATCCGCATATCCGCCAAGAGATTTTACACCTTCCTGAATTCGGGCTCCACCGCTATCATTTATTCCAATAACAGGGGCGCCGACTTTCATTGCTTTATCCATTACCTTGCAAATTTTTTGTGCATACATTTCAGAAAGTGATCCACCAAACACAGTAAAATCCTGAGAGAAAACATAAACCAGTCTTCCATCAATAGTGCCGTAGCCGGTAACAACACCATCTGATAAATATGTTTCTTTGTCTAATCCAAAATCAATACTGCGATGACAAACAAACATATCAAATTCTTCAAAGCTGCCTT
>DAIRCT010000022.1:0-41699 GCA_036796535.1 Ignavibacteriaceae bacterium | reverse complement strand
TGCAATAAATCTTAAAATTAATCTCATTAATGTTTACACCTTCAGTAAGTATAACTATAACTTATACTGCACTGAATAGTTAACTAAAGAACATAAATATGCGTGCAGTTGCATATCTATATTCCAATTTCCTGAAAAATTGCTTAAAATTTTAATATTTAAAAATAGATTGTGCATATCTATAAACTTTTTACTTTTAGTCTAATGGGCTTTTTACTCCTAGCCCTCTGTTCAATACATGAGTGTAAATCATTGTTGTTTTTACTGACTGATGACCTAATAATTCCTGTATTGTTCTTATATCATAACCGTTTTCTAAAAGATGAGTGGCAAAAGAATGTCTAAAAGTATGCGGGCTTCCGGGTTTTATTACACCGGCTTTTTTAATCGCATCTTTAACAGCACGTTGTATAGTGCTTTCATGCAAATGTAATCTATAATTAATTTTACTTGTTTTATCCCAATTATAAACCTCTGATGGAAAAGCGTATTGCCAGCCAAATTCCTTATTAGCATTTGGATATTTTTTAGCTAGTGCGTAAGGTAATATTGTTGCTCCTTTGCCGTTTGCTAAATCTTTCTTATGCTGCTTAAAAACTTCATTTAAATGTTTTTTTAATTCTGGAATAATTGAAGCAGGTAAAACTGTGTGCCTATCTTTTTCTCCTTTCCCATCCCTTACAACTATCTGCTGATAATCAAAATCGATATCTTTAACTCTTAAACGTAGCGCTTCCGAAAGTCTTAGCCCGCCGCCATAAAGCAATGAAACAACCAACTTTGGGGTCCCGGTTAATAATTCAAAAATCTTAAGCGTTTCTTTTTTTGAAAATACAACTGGTAGACTTTTTTTTCTTGCTGATTTTTTTATATCATTAATCCATCCAACATCCTTCTTCAGGATATTTTTATAAAGATATAAAATTCCTTGTAACGCCTGGTTTTGGGTGGATGATGAAACGTTTCGTTCTGTAGTAAGATAATTAAGGAATCTCTGAATTTCTTCTTTCCCTAATTTTTCTGGATGTGTTTTATTGTTGAAGATAATGAATTGTTTTATCCAACTGATGTATGCTTCTTCAGTTTTTTTACTATAATGTTTTACTTGAAGATTAGTTCTTACCTGATCAAGCAGCTTTGGCTTTGAAGGCGCCCCCTTTAGGGTGATTTTTTTTAAAGTAATATTTAGGTTATCACTCCGCAAAAATTATTCCCTTAATCTTTGATATAAACCTATAAAATTGATTTATAAACTTCAAGTATTAAAAAAAATTTTATTCAGTTCAGAGCCCGTCCCGATTCATCGCATAAATATCAACTTAAGGGACAAGAATAATACAGTTTTATGTAAATACTTTTTGATTTATAAATAATAGCCAAGTAATTATAGTTGAGGCAGCATTGGAAAATACAAAGAACTGAGTCAAAAATAAGTCTCTCCATTTTAAAGGAGAGATTACAGAGAGTTCAAATGTTCAGGCAAATTCTTTAAACTCATCACAACTCTTCTCTTATCAAGTTCAGTGCTTATTTGCATAAGTAACTTATAGATGGGGCATTCTATCAAGAAATAATTTTATGGGTAATTATAACGATATTAAATAAAATTGGATTAACGCCTATGCTATTCATCTGGAAAACATTTCCTAACAATTTTTGATTAATCCTTCTTATACACCTTTGCATTCCAAACTAAAAGCACTAACAGGAATGATAGCACTGAAGAACCAATCCAAAAACCCATTGCCATTGTAAAATCATACTTCGCAATTCCATTAATAATAAT
The DNA here is from genome assembly GCA_036796535.1 of Ignavibacteriaceae bacterium. Taxonomy (GTDB): domain Bacteria; phylum Bacteroidota; class Ignavibacteria; order Ignavibacteriales; family Ignavibacteriaceae; genus IGN3. The sequence goes on along the minus strand of DAIRCT010000022.1, from coordinate 39,913 downwards.
TTTATTATGCTCGATTAAAAATCCGCTTAAAAGATCTTGAATACCTGCACCAACATAACTTGCAATTCCTATCAAACCCATAACTGTACCCGAAACTTCTTTTGGTGAAATATCAATCGCCATCAAACCACCCAGATAACAAACAAGTACACCGATTGAAATTCCGAAGAAGACCATGCTTCCAATATCTAACCAGGGATAAGTTTTTGAGTTTAGTAAAAACACAGCAATTGATATTGAATTCAATACACCAAAAATAAGTGCGGGATAATTTCGCCTTCCACCAAATAATTTATCTGAGATAAGTCCTGAAGATAATGTTCCCACAATTCCAAAAATTGAACTTATAGAAATAATTGAACTTGCTTGTAATCCGGTATAACCTTTTTGTTCCTGCAAAAATAAAATTCCCCAGCTATTTACAGAGTAACGTACAACGTAAATAAATAAACTGGAAAGAGCCAAAATCCATATCGCCGGATTTTTTAATAATCCAAATTGAAGTGATGTAAAAGATTTTTTTGGAGAAGCCGGCTCTTCATAATCATTTTTGTAATCTGCAATCGGCATCAATCCTTTACTTTTAGGACTGTCATAAAAGAAACGTAAGATTATAAAAGTGCCGATGAGCCCAACTATTCCCGATACCCCAAAACCGGCTCTCCATCCAGCTAAAGAAACAATAAATGCAGTAACAATAAATGTAAGAGCTTCACCTAAACTTAAGCTAACACTTCCAAATCCATAATAAGTGCCTCTTTCTTTTTTACTAAACCATCGTACCAGCGCCACCACAGATGTTGTTGAACCGATTGATTGGAACCATCCATTTAATCCCCAAAGAACAGCGAACAAAATAAAGAGTGATTGAAATCCCATTATCAGATTTACGATTGCAGAAATAAATAAACCCGTTGCCATAAATTTTCTTATGTTCACACGATCGGATAAAAAGCCATTAACCAGCTTGCCCGCAGCATAAGAAAAAAATAAAGCGGAGCCAATTATACCAAGCTGCGATTCAGTAAGAAGTCCTTCATCAAGTATTGGTTTTTTAATAACGTTAATGCTAAGCCGGCAGATATAATATATTCCGTATCCTACCGTTGAAGATAAAAAAACTGACCAGCGATATTTTTTATAGTTTTTATCAATTTTCTTTTGATCGGTTTCCAAAGGGATTTGAGGATCAGGTTTATAGAAGTTTATTATTTTATTAAACATAACAACTCAGGTATAATATAACAGATGAAAAAAAAATTCTGAACATTGCATCGTTAATATAAGTTGATATTCAAAAAAGTTCCTAATCCATTTATGGGATATTTATTCCTGTCGATTAATTTTATTAACTCACGCTGCGCAATTATCCTTCAAGGTCTCTGTTTTAGACCTCGAAGGATTCGAGTTCGGTCAATTTATTCAGCCACCTTGAAGGTCTTAAAAAGCGACCTTCAAGGTTTGAATATTTGCGTAAGATAACTTATTAAATTATAAAATGATCCATTAACAATTTGGTAACATTAATTTAACAATAGCTTAACATTAGATTGCATTGCTCTTCATATATTTCACCCGTCGAAGAAAAATAAAGAGATAAATAAATGAGAGAAAAAAAATTGTTCTTTCTGGCTGTACTCTGTATTACACTTTTATCTGTCAATTCATTTGCGCAGGATAAAAATGCAGTTGGAAGTGTTGGCCCTGTTAAATTCAGTGGATTAATGTTTGGTGATCTTTTTTATAATGCTAACGCTATAAGTCCGGCTAACAAAGACATAAACGGTTGGCGGTTCAGGAGAATTTATTTTACAACCGATTATACCATCAACGATAATTTTTCCACAAGGTTTAGATTGGAAGCAGACCAGGTCGCTTTATCAACTAATAACAAAATTATCTCCTTTGTTAAAGATGCCTGGTTAAAATGGGCAAATGTTTTTTCCGGATCTGATCTGATTGTTGGTATCTCTCCAACTCCAGCTTATGAAATTTCCGAAGCTGCCTGGGGATACCGCTCTTTGGAAAAACCCATTATGGATTATTTCGAAATCGTTCCTTCAAGAGATCTTGGAATAGATCTCAAAGGTAAAATTGATGAAAAAGGTATTGCAAATTACTGGGTAAAAATAGGGAACAATTCTGGTAACTCACCTGAATCAAATAAGTACAAAAGATTTTATGGTCAACTTCAATTTAAACCAAGTGATGACCTGTTATTAACTGTGTATGGAGATTTTGCTTCTAACGGGCAAAAACGTGATCCTTTTGACGGACAATTAAAAAATAATTCTGCCTTTGTTACAGCAGGATTCATTAACTATAAACAGGGTAATATATTTGCTTTGGGTCTTGAAGGTTTTATTAAGAGTCAGCAGAATAATTATTCATCTACCGGAGCTGCTGCATCTTTAGAATCACAAACAGGTTTTGGTATTTCTATTTGGGGCAAAGCGTCCTTAACAGAAAATATTGGGATAGTTGGTCGTTATGATTCATTCGATCCAAATACAAATAGTTCAGCCATTAATGACAAACAAGGATTAATTATTGGAGCGGTAGATTTTAAAGTCGCGCCTAAAGTAAGCATTATGCCTGGTATAGAGGTTCATACTCTTCAAGGAGCTATCGACAGTGATGTAACCCCAAGAGTTACATTTTTCTGGGAATTTTAAGTAAGAACAAGTTAAATTTAATTCAATCAATCAAGGAGTTATCATGAAAAGTAAAATATTTTTAATTGTAGTCGTATTGATGGGGCTGTTTGCAACATCCTCTTTTGCACAGCTTAAATTAAATGGTGCAGGAGCTACATTTCCGTATGTAATTTATTCAAAATGGTTTGATGTATATCATCAGAAAACCGGCATTGAGTTTAATTATCAATCAATTGGAAGCGGTGGCGGAATTAAACAGGTAATTGAAGGTACTGTGGATTTTGGCGCAACAGACGGACCAATGACGGATGAACAACTTCTACAAGCAAAACAAAAACAAGGTTCAGATGTCCTTCATATCCCAATGGTGATGGGAGGGGAAGCAGTTGCTTACAATTTACCGCAAGTTGGCGGTGGATTAAACTTATCACCTGACGTATTAGCTGATATTTATTTAGGTAAAATTCTTAAATGGAATGATAAACGCATTACAGCAATAAATAAAGGAAAAAACTTACCTAATAAATCTATAATTGTAACACATAGATCAGACGGTAGCGGTACAACTTATATATTTACTGATTATCTATCAAAAGTTAGTAAACAATGGGAAACAAAAGTCGGTAAAGGTACCTCTGTTAACTGGCCCGTTGGTCTTGGCGGTAAAGGTAATGAAGGTGTTGCCGGATTGGTAAAACAAACTGAAGGTGCTATTGGATACATTGAATTAGCTTATGCAGTGCAAAACAAACTTGATTATGCCAATCTTCAAAATAAAGCCGGTAATTTTATTAAACCTTCTTTTGATGCTGTTTCTGCAGCAGCTTTAGGTGCAATTAAAAATATGCCTGAAGATTTTCGGGTTTCTATTACTAATGCCGATGGAAAAGATGCTTACCCGATTTCTGGTTTTACCTGGCTGCTTATTTATAAAGATATGAAGGATAAAAAGAAGGCAGATGCTGTTAAAAATTTTCTCTTGTGGGCTTTAACTGATGGACAAAAATATGCTAAAGAGTTATATTACGCACCGATTCCAAAAGAACTTGAAAAACTAATAGAGAAAAAAGTAGCTTTAATTTCAGTTAAGAAATAATGTCGGAAATTGTGGAAGAAAAAAGTATTAATAATTTAAAGCAGCAGAAATTAAATTCTGCTGCTTTGTTATTTAGGATAAAAAAGTTTTTTAAAAAAAATCCCGGCGATATTTTATTTGAAAATACTACCCGCTTTTTTGCCTTTGTTGTATTAAGCGTTACGTTTTTAATGGCATACACAATGATTCAACAATCTATGCCATCAATTAAAGCTTTTGGATGGAAATTTTTAAGCACAACTGAATGGGACCCCGTTACTGATGTTTATGGTTCTCTTACTTATGTGTTTGGAACACTATATACTTCTTTTATTGCATTATTAATTTCAATTCCGCTAAGTATTGGTGTGGCAATTTTTCTTGCTGAAATAGCTCCCAAATGGCTCGAACAACCAATTTCTATTTTAGTCGAATTGCTGGCTGCAATTCCCAGTATAGTTTATGGTTTGTTCGGGATTTTTGTTATGGTTCCATGGCTTCGCGAAACAGTTGAACCATTTCTAAGTGAGAAGTTAGATTTTTTACCATTCTTCGAAGGTGCCCCTTATGGATTTGGAATACTTGCTGCATCTTTAATCCTTTCAATTATGATTTTGCCAATCATAACTTCAATCTCAAGAGATATCATGAAATCAATTCCTGATTCTCAAAGGGAAGCTGCTTATGCTTTGGGCGCTACCAAATGGGAAGTTACTAAAATTGTTTTATCCGGATCTAAATCGGGTATTCTGGGTGCTGCATTATTAGGACTTGGAAGAGCAGTTGGTGAAACGATGGCTGTTACAATGGTAATCGGAAACCGAGCAGAAATATCCTGGTCTTTGTTTGATCCGGGACATACAATGGCAAGTGTTATTGCAAATGAATTTACTGAAGCTACAACTAATCTTTATTTAAGCTCGCTGATTGAAATAGCTTTACTATTATTTGTTATTACAATTATTCTAAATTCTATCGCAAGATTTATTGTTTGGAGAGTTACAAAGAAATTTAAACCGGTAACTACATGACAGGCAATATATATTATAAATATAGAAAATTTAAAAGCAGCTTAATCATGATCATCAGTGTTATCTGTGTTATTTTGGTTATGGTGCCGCTTATATTAATTCTTTTTGATTCACTATCCAAAGGTATCAGATACATAAACTGGGATTTCTTTACTCAAATGCCAAAGCCGGTGGGTGAGGAAGGCGGCGGAATGGCTAATGCTCTTGTTGGTACTGGTATAATGGTTGCAATAGGATCAGCTTTTAGTATTCCCATTTCTATAATGGCTGGCATTTATTTATCAGAAAATAAAAACAGCTGGTTTGCATTTATAGTAAAATTTTTTACTGATGTTCTTAATGGAATTCCTTCAATTGTTGTTGGAGTTGTGGCTTATATAATTTTTGTAATTCCTATGAAACGATTTTCTGCATTGGCTGGTGGTGTTGCACTTGGAATTATAATGATTCCACTTATAACCCGTACCACTGAAGAAATGATGAAACTTGTTCCTGATTCATTTAGAGAAGCTGCATTAGGATTGGGAATTAATAAGTGGAAGGCAACGATGTTCATCATCTTTCCCGCTGCTTTAAGAGGAATATTTACCGGAATTCTTTTAGCTATTGCCCGTGCTGCCGGTGAAACAGCACCATTACTTTTTACAGCTCTTGGTAACAGATTCTGGTCAACTCAATTAGATCAACCTATTGCCTCGCTTTCAGTTTTTATTTTTGATTACGCAAAAGCGCCTTTTGATGATTGGAATCAACAGGCATGGGCTGCTTCATTTGTTTTGATTGTACTTGTTCTGTTGTTAAATATTATTTTTAGATTGGTAACCAGAAAAAGATATTCAACCTAATGGAAAACCAAATAATTCAAGAAGTACATAAAGTAGAAAAGCATAAAGATGTTTTGCCAAGAATGCAGACAAAAAATCTTAATGCCTTTTTTGGTAATGTACAGGCACTTAAAGATATAACTTTAGAAATCCATAAAAATAAAATTCTGGCTATCATCGGTCCATCAGGTTGTGGTAAATCTACTTTTTTAAGAACTCTTAACCGAATGCACGAAGAAGTTGGTGGAACAATTACTGGCAATATCTTTCTTGATGGTCAGGATATTATGGTTGAAGACCCGGTCCAGCTTCGTAAAAAAGTTGGGATGATATTTCAAAAGCCAAACCCATTCCCCACAATGTCTGTTGCACAAAATGTTACTGCCGGCTTAAGGTTAAATGGATTTCGGAACAGGAAAAAGTTAGAAGAAATTGTTGAAAAAAGTTTGGTGCAAGCTGCTTTATGGGATGAAGTGAAAGATCAATTAAATAAGCCGGGCACAAGCTTATCCGGCGGTCAGCAGCAGCGGCTTTGTATCGCAAGAGCATTGGCTGTTCAACCAGAAGTGATTTTAATGGATGAACCGGCAAGTGCACTCGATCCGATCTCTACTTCTAAAATCGAAGAGTTGATGCACGAATTGAAGAAGGAAATTACAATTGTTATCGTTACGCATAATATGCAGCAAGCCGCAAGAGTTAGTGATTATACTGCATTTTTTAATTTGGGACAATTAATTGAGTATTCAACAACAAGACAAATATTTTTATCACCTGCTAAAAAACAAACTGAAGATTATGTTACAGGCAGATTTGGTTAATAAGTGTTTAATATTTACGCGTAAATTTTATCTTGTAAAAATTAATTGCATTGTGTTTTAATTATGGAAATTGAATGAAGGAAATTAAAATATCAGTTAAGGGCTTAAACTTATTTTATGGAAAGAAGCAGGCGCTTAATAATATTTCTTTAACGATTCCTGAAAAAAAAGTTACTGCTTTTATCGGACCATCGGGATGTGGTAAATCTACATTTCTTAGAACATTAAACAGGATGAATGATCTTATCCCAAATGTTTCTATTTCCGGTGATGTTATTATTGACAATAATAATATTTATAAAGATAAAATTGATGTCGTTCAGCTTAGACGTAAAATTGGAATGGTATTCCAAAAATCAAATATGTTCCCAAAGTCTATTTATGAAAATGTTGTTTATGGTACCAGACTAAATGGTATCAGGAATAAAAAATTATTGGATGAAACTGCGGAAAAGTCCTTAAGATTAGCTGCAATCTGGGATGAAGTAAAAGATAGATTAGATCAACCCGCATTAAGTTTATCTGGCGGGCAGCAGCAGCGTATTTGCATCGCGCGTACATTGGCTATTGATCCGGAAATTATTTTGATGGATGAACCGGCTAGCGCTCTTGATCCTATTTCAACGGCAAAGATTGAAGAGCTGATTCACGACTTAAAAAAAGATTACACCATTGTAATAGTTACACATAATATGCAGCAAGCCGCAAGAGTAAGCGATCTTACCGCATTTTTTTATCTTGGTGAGTTGATAGAATTTGACCGAACAACAAAAATTTTTACTAATCCTTCTATTAAACAAACAGAGGATTATATTTCAGGTAGATTTGGTTAATCAGTTAATGTCATTGCGATCCCGAAATGTCGGGAGAAGCAATCTGTTTAATTTAGTATTACCTAACTTTGTGACTTAGTGCCTTTGTGGCAATTCTTTTATTACTATCAAGAATTTTCTGCCACTAATGCTCTAAGACACAAAGCAAGAAAAAATAAGATAACGAAGGAGACAAAATGGAAAGACTATTAGACGAACATCTTGAAAAATTAAAAACGCGTGTTTTAAAAATGTGCAGCTTGGTAGATGAACAAGTTCAGTTTGCTATTAAAGCTGTGGAAAATGATGATTTAGAATTGGCACAATCCGTAATTGATCGTGATAAAAAAGTAAACAAGTATGATGTTAAGATTGATAAAATCTGCCAAAAGATTTTCGCACTGGCTCAGCCGGTTGCAATGGATTTAAGATATATTATGTCATCGCTAACAATAAACAGCAACTTAGAACGTATCGGTGATATCGCCGTTAATATCTCCGAAAATATTTTGATGATTAAGAAAAAACCGGCCTTCTATAATAATACCAAACTTGAAGAAATGTTTAGCATTACAAAAGAGATGCTTAAGAATGCTTTGGATGCGTTTATTATTGGCAATGCTGAGCTTGCAAAAAAAGTAATCCTTTCTGATGACATTGTTGATAAGTTAAATGCAGAGAATCATACAATCTTAAAAAATATAATGAAACAAAGTCCCGATAATATCGAAGGCGCAGTTGCATTGTTGGTAATTTCCCGCGAACTTGAAAGATTGGCTGATCACGCAACAAATATTGCTGAAGATGTTTTCTTTATTGTTGAGGCACAATTGATTAAGCATAAATATGAGAAATATATTTTTAGTGAAGGTGAGAACGGAAGCGATGATGATATTGAAACTGAGGATAGTAAAGATTAGAGACTTCTGAAAAATTCAATGCGTCATTCCTGTGCAAACCTGCCTTAGCAGGCAGTTAGACAGAAATGTACTGATTATTAATCAGATTCCTGCTGCATTGCCGTCAGACTTTCCCGAAAATGACAGAAGGTTTGAATAGTGTTTTCTAGAATTAATTATTAGCTAAATCGAAAGAAGTGCTTCAAGAGACTCAACAAACAATTCTTTAGTCTGAACTGATTTAGACGGGTCAAAAATCAAATTAAGCTTATTACCGAATAACATTCCCCAGCTATTAACAACAATAAAGTCAGGAAGAGTTGAACTGATTTTTTTAATCTTTTGTGAAAAATATTTTGTAAGAAATTGTTTTATTATTTCCTCCTCACGTATGAATAAAAACTTTAAGACTTCTTTTTCCTTCTCTAAAGTTTTATCATAAAAAAATAATAACAATGCCTCATAAATAAGTTTATTATTTTCCGATACAGCATCCTTTAAATCAAAATACTCTTTAAATTTTTGGATAATGGTACCGGTTTCATTATCAAAAATTATTTTTACCTGATCAAGAAACGAATCACATTCCCATTTAAGCGTAGCAAAATAAAGTTCATCCTTGGAATCAAAGTAATGATAAATAGTTGCTTTGCCGATGCGAATATCACGGGCAACTTCATCCAGCGTTGTTTTATTTACACCGTGGCGTGCAAATCTTTTTGCAGCAGCTTTTATTATCTGAATTTTTCTATCGTTAGGCATAAGTAAATAAATATTTTATCAAAAAATAAGTATAAGTTTTTTAACAAATAATAGTGAATTCATATTTATTCTTACAATTATTTAAAAAATGTTCTGAATAATAAACGTAAATAACAAACTTCAGCTCAAATCGTAAATTATTGAATACGGTAGTTTAGTCTTCATAAAGACCTATATTTTTTATAATTTATAATGTAATTAAACAAGAATTTTAAAATGTCAGTAAAGTTAAATGAAATAATTTTTGGTGATAATAAACCTTTCGTTTTAATTGCCGGTCCCTGCGTTGTTGAAAGTGAAAAAATGATTCTTGAAACAGCGTTAACGATAAAGCAAATTACTTCGGAATTGAAAATCCCATTTATTTTTAAATCCAGTTTTAAAAAAGCAAACAGAACTAATCTTAAATCTTTTACCGGATTAGGCGATGAGGAATCAATCGCCATTCTAAAAAAAGTTAAAGAACAATTGCGTTTACCAATAATAACTGACGTGCATTCTGAAAGTGATGTTGATAAAGTTAGTGGTGTTGTTGATATCCTGCAAATACCGGCATTCCTTTCCAGACAAACTGATTTATTAATTGCTGCAGGGCAATCGGGTAAAATTGTAAATATAAAAAAAGGACAGTTTCTTGCGCCGGAAGAAATGAAGCACGCCGCTGATAAAGTTGCATCAACCGGTAATGATAAAATTTTATTAACAGAACGCGGTACAACTTTTGGATATCACAATCTTGTTGTTGATATGAGATCTCTTGTGATAATGCGTGAGCTTGGTTATCCGGTTGTAATGGATGCAACACATGCAGTTCAACTTCCTGGCAAGGATTTAACAAGCGGCGGGCAACCGAAATTTATAAAACCATTAGCGCGTGCGGCTATGGCTGTCGGAATCGATGCTTTATTTTTAGAGGTACATCCTGATCCCGTAAATGCTTTAAGTGATGCTGCAAGTCAGTTACCGTTAAAAGATCTAAAAAATCTTTTAATCGAACTGAAAGAAATTGATCTAATAACTAAAGCCAGACTTACTTGAAAGAAAACATATATCCAAGAAAATTATCCCCGGCAGAAAGAGAAATCCTATTCTCTTTGCTACCTGAAAATAAATCAGGTTATAAAAATTATCGTTCGCTCATCGATAAATATTCCGTAATTAGTGAAGGTAGATTTGGTAATGGCAATTTAATTCTTGGCGAAGTTTATAGTTCACCGGATTTTTCAATTTCTTCATCTCCGGTTTTTGCATTGGGAAATATTATTACTTCGGAAATAAATTATTATGCAGTTATTCATTTGCTTGATGAAGGAATGATTGAAATACAGATCGATCCCTTTCCTGTTGAAGATGAAATCGTGATTAAAAATATTGTTAGTTATTCTGATTGGAAACCTGGTAAAAAATCTCCCGAAAAAAATTCAGACGTTTATCAGTATATGATTAAAGATGGTGAATATTTACTTGCAATATGTCCTGTATCTAAAAAAATCTGGCTGCACGAATATAAAACTGAAGTGAACTATATCATTCCAATGAGCAATTTTTTTAATGAGCTGATGCGTGTTAAAAAAGTTAAGGATGAAAAATTGTTAATGAATCCTTCAAATTTTTTTGATGAGATTAATAATTACTCCGGTTTGGAAATAAAACTGGCATTCTTACTCTATAATAAATATATAAGGCGTTTTAACCTTGGGAATGTGCTTGAAAATTTATTAACTGAAAAAGGGAAAAGAAAAAGAAACCTAAAATTATTTGGAAGAGGATTAAATTGAATTCAGATCAAATTATAGCTAATGGCAAAGAGGTAATACGTATTGAAGCTGAGGCAGTTGCCGATCTTAAGTATAGCATCAATGAAGATTTTGTGAAAGCTGTTGAAACTATTTACTCTTCACAAGGAAGAGTGGTGCTTACAGGAATGGGGAAATCCGGATTGATTGCGCGAAAAATTGTAGCAACTTTTAATTCAACCGGCACGGCTGCGATTTATCTTCATCCAACAGATGCACTTCATGGTGATCTTGGAATGGTAAGATCCGAAGATGTTGTAATCCTGATTTCCAAAAGTGGTGAGACTGAAGAAATATCCAACCTGCTTCCGATGCTTAAACGAATGAATGTTAAATTAATTGCAATGTGCGGCAACAAAAATTCTAAACTTGCTAAAGAATGTGATGTAATTTTAAATATTGGTGTTAAAGAAGAGGCATGCCCTTATGATCTTGCTCCAACAGCTTCCACAACTGCAACGTTAGCATTGGGCGATGCTCTTTCAGTTGCGTTGCTTCAGAAAAGAAATTTTACCGAAGAAGATTTTGCTTTTCTTCATCCCGGCGGAAGTTTAGGAAAAAGGTTGTCGTTAAAAATCAGAGAGATAATGATTACCGGTGAAAGAATTCCTAAAGTTTCAAAAGATAGCTCAATTAAAGATGTGATATTTGAGATTACAAGCAAAAGATTGGGCACAACCTGCGTGGTCGATAATCAAAATAAATTAGTGGGAATCATTACTGATGGTGATTTGAGAAGATTGCTTGAACGAACACTTGATATAAAAGATTTATCCGCAAAAGATATTATGACCAATAAACCCAAAGTATTAAAAGCCGATTATCTCGCATCCTTCGCTTTGCAGCAAATGGAAAATTATAAAATAACAAGTCTGGTTATTATCGATAATGAAAATCATCCGGAAGGAATTGTACATCTGCACGACTTGATTAATTTGGGTTTGCAAACAAGATGAAACTGCTCTCATTTTTCTTAATTACTTTATTGCTGTTTCAATTTTGCTCAACAAAAAGAGTAAAGCCATCTGTTGATGCAAATTTCAAAACAGAGCAGATGCCATCGCAGGAAAGCTGGAATTCTACAGTTACTTTTTCTGATTCAGGGAAAATAAAAGCTATTTTGTGGGCAGGGCATTTAACAAAATTTGATGAGAAAAGAGAAACTTTTATGGATGAAAATATTAAAGTCGATTTTTTCGATTCACAACAAATAAAAACTACTACATTAACTTCTAAAAAGGGAAGAGTTGATGAAAGCACAAATAATCTTTTTGCTATTGACAGCGTTGTGGTTTTTAACGATAGTGTAACTATTAAAACCGACGAAATGATGTGGCGAAACAAAGATCGGAAAATTATTTCAGACAAATTCGTTACTGTAACCTCTCCGAAAGAGAAAATTGAAGGATACGGATTTGAATCTGATCAAAGTTTGAAAAATTATGTTATCTACAATATCACTTATGTTACAAGGCCGGATAGCATAAGATGAAAAAATATTTCCTCCTAATAATTATAATTTACTTAAGCATCATTCCTAAATTATTTGCTCAGCAAGGTGATTTAATAAGAGTTGTTGGTGATTCACTTATTGGCAAAATGGTTAATGGTGAATCTGTGCGAGAAGTTTATGGAAACGTTGTTCTTACACAGGGCAATGTTGTTATAACTTGCAATAAAGCTATACAGTATATCAGTCGCAATGAAGCAGAGCTTATTGGAAACGTTATCGCAAAGAAAGATACACTTACAATTAAAACAGCACGAGGATTTTATTTTGGTAATCTCAGTAAAACCAAAAGTAATTCCGGTGTTTATCTGGATGATAAAAAAGTTATACTTACTGCAGATAGCGGCGAGTATTTTTTTAATGAAGATCGTGCTGTATTTGAAACAAATGTAAAATTGTTTGATACAACATCAACACTTACTTCAACAAAGCTAAATTATTTTCAAAAGCAGGATAGAGCAGTTGCAATCGGCAATGTAAAGATAGTTGATCCCGAAAATGAAATAACAGCAGATACGCTTGAGCATTTTAGAAAAACAAAAATCACATTTGCCTTTAGTAATGTCAGGATAAAAAATCTTAAAAATAATACAGAGATTTACGGTGAGCATCTTGAAGATTTTCGGGAGCGTAATTATTCAATTATAGATATCAAACCATTACTGCTTCAGGTTGATACTACATATATTACCCGCGAAGATAGCACTAAAGAAGCTAAGCTGGATACATTATTTATAAAAGCTAGATTGATGGAATCATTTCGTGATTCATCTGAAAAATTTATTGCCACTGATTCAGTTTTAATTTTAAAGGATGAATTCGCTTCAAGAAATGATTTAACACTTTTCTATAAAGAACAAAACCGGATTGTAATAAATAAAATTAGCGAGGAAGCAAGGCAGCCAATTATATGGTATAAAAATTCACAACTTACCGGTGATTCAATTACAATTTACCTTGATGGCAATAAAATCACTAAGCTTGATGTTAATAATATTGCATTTATGATGTCGCAAAACGAAATCTATGATAATCGCTTTGATCAAACTTCCAGTGACAGTATTAAAATTTATTTTGCCAATAATAAAATAAACGAAGCCGATTTTTTTGGGAAAGTATATTCCATCTACTATTTATATGAAGGCGAAACAAAAAATGGTTTAACTAAATCAAACTCATCCAAAGCAAAGGTTTTATTTAAAGATGATGAGGTAAGTGAAGTTAAATTGTACATTAATCCTGCAAGTGAATATTATCCTGAAAAGCAGGTAAATGGAAATGAAAAATCTTATCTTCTGCCGCGCTTCATAATAATGGAAGATCGACCAACAAAAGAAGAAATGTATCAAACACTAAAGCAGCTTAGATAAAAATTATGAGTACAACTTTAAGAAGTGAAAATCTGGTTAAGATTTATAAAAAACGAGCTGTTGTTAACAAAGCATCGGTTCAGGTTTCTAAAGGTGAAATTGTTGGTTTGCTTGGACCTAACGGTGCGGGAAAAACTACAACGTTTTATATGATAACAGGAATGATAAAACCTGAATCCGGACGCGTATTTCTTGATGATAATAATATTACAAAAATTCCTATGTACAAACGTGCAAGAATGGGTATTGGTTATCTGCCGCAGGAAGCATCAATTTTCAGAAGACTTTCTGTTGAAGATAATTTACTTGCCGTTTTAGAGATGACAAAGCTTGATGCAAAACAGCGAAAAGAAAAATGTGAAAAGCTTTTGGAAGAACTAACAATAACTAATATCAGAAAAAGTAAAGGATTCCAACTAAGCGGCGGTGAACGAAGAAGGACAGAAATCGCACGTGCTCTTGCTACCGATCCAAGTTTTATATTACTTGATGAACCTTTTGCTGGTGTTGATCCAATTGCAGTTGAAGATATTATGAATATTGTATCCAATCTTAAAAACCGTGGCATAGGAGTTCTGGTTACTGATCATAATGTTCATGAAACTTTAAGTATTGTTGATAAGGCGTACATACTTATTAATGGTGTCATTTTTAAACAAGGCAGTGCCGAAGTACTTGCAAATGATGAAGAAGTAAGAAAACTTTATCTTGGTGAGAAGTTTAAGCTGGATAGATATTCTTAGTCGGTTTAATCAGGTTTGATAAAACACTTTTATTTAAGATCAAGAATACTTTTAATTCTATTTGATGAGCTTAACCAATGCTTCTGCTCTTTGTAAACTATCAAACTTACCAACATCAATCCATTTTAAGTCATTATTGATGTAGCCAAAGATATCTTCGGTCTCAGCAATTTTTAGATATGCTTTAATAATTGAAAATACATTTTCCTGAGGAAATAAATCTATCAGATATGGATTTAAGATATGAATTCCATTAAACGCTAATTGATTTAAATATTTTTCTTTCCGAACAATAATCTGCTCATCTTTTTTTATATCCTGCCAGCCGCAAAGAATATTATCATCATTAAATAAAAGATAACGATTGCTTGCTCGCTTACTTACAACAAGCGATGCAACTGCATCATCTGAAATGTGATATTGGTAAAATTCTTTAAGATTTAAGTTTGAAATAATATCAACATTGTGGATAAGGATAGGAGAGTCATCAAAAAACTTTTGTGCGTGTTTTATTCCACCTCCGGTATCAAGCAATAAATTTGTTTCATCGGAGATAAAAATATCAGCAGCAAAAGTATTGCTGTATAAAAAGTCCTTAACTTTATCGGCAAAGTGATGAACGTTAATAACAATTTTTCTAAAATCATTTTCAATAAGATTTCTAATTGCAATTTCGAGCAATGTTTTCCCGTTAACCTCAATCAGTGCTTTTGGTGTTGAATCGGTTAATGGTTTTAGTCGTGTACCTAAACCAGCGGCAAGAATCATTGCTTGCATTATCTTACTACCTCTTCTTTAATTCCTTGTTCTATATGGGATAGGAAAATATTCACATCATATTTTTTCTTCAGATGTTCGAACATTTTATCCGCACAGTAAACCGAACGATGCTGCCCGCCTGTGCATCCAAAATTTACCATCAAATCTTTAAATCCTCTCTCAAGATAAGTTTCAATTGTGGAATCAACTAAAGGATAAGTGTTAGACATAAAATCGTTAACATCAGAATTTTCTTCCAAAAATTTTATTACTTCCGGACTGCGCCCGTTAAGAAGTTTAAAATCCAGATGCCTGCCGGGATTGTTTAATCCTCTGCAATCAAATACAAATCCACCACCATTATCAGCAAGGTCAATCGGAATTTCGCGCTTGTATGAAAAGCTTGTTATTGTTACCGTTAATTTATCATTTGGAAGTATTCTGTCTTCATACATTTTAAATTCATTAGAGTTAATCAGGTTATCAAAAACGTGATGAATGTGTGGAATATCAAAATCAAGTTTACCGGTTTCCAATAAGTACTTTAAATTTTTTGTTGCGGGAATGATACTTTTTATAAGATGCACCTTCTTTTCAAATAGCCCGCGGAAGCCGTAAGCACCCATTGCCTGCATAATTCTGATTAGTACAAAAGCATAATATGATTTCATAAACTCGTCGCGGCTTAAATTATATTTTGATTCAAGCACTTCTAAATAATGATTTAACAATTCCTCTCTAAGTGGATTTGGAATTTCAGCTTTAGCATCAAACAGAAGGGAAGCCACATCATATTGGAGCGCACCTTTTCTGCCGCCCTGATAATCAATAAAATAAAGCTCATCATCTTTGATCATTATATTCCGTGATTGAAAATCACGGTACAAAAAATAATCTGTATTAACTGAAGCAACGAATGAAGAAAATTTTTGAAAATCATTTTCGAGAAGCTGCTCATCAAATCCAATGCGGGCAAGTTTAAGGAAATCATATTTGAAATAGTTTAAATCCCATAAAATAGATTGTCTATCAAACAAAGCTCTTGGATAGCAAAAACTATAATCAATTATTTTATCGGCTACAATCTGAAATCTTAAAAGTTCTTCCAAAGCTCTTTTATAAATATTTACCAAGTGAGGTGATGAAGCATAATCATGTTTATTTGCATGAATCAACGAATATAGTGTTGTATCTCCAAGATCATTAAGCAGATAAACATTTTCTGCAAGATCTTCATACAATACAACGGGAACATTAAGGTTTAAATCATTAAATGTTTTTGAAAAAGAAATGAAAGCTTCATTCTCTTTGAAGTCTTCATTAAAAACGCCAATAATAGTTTGATTATCAAATGAAATTCTGTAATACTCTCGGTAAGAAGCAGTTTGAGGAAGCTTTTGAATAAAGTCCGCTTTCTTTCCGTGCCAGTCCTTAAATACTTTTCTTATAATATCAAGTTTAAGATAATTTGAAATCATAAATAAAATTTTCCTTTAGCAAGCCGTATATATATTGATCTAAGAATTTATTTTCCTTAAAAACATTTTTTTTGAGAGTACCTTCTAATATAAAGCCATTCTTTTCTAAAACTCTTCTTGATGCTTCATTACCTTCAAATACATTTGCTGTTAAACGATTGAAACTATATCTGCTGAAAAGATAATTGCAAAATAATTTTAACGCTTCGGAAGTAATTCCCTTGTGCCAGAAAGGTTCACCTAACCAGAAACCAACTTCTGCAGTAAAACGATGAACATCGTCATAAGGTATTGCGCCTATTCCACCAATTAATTCGATATCATTAGCAATTGCAAAGGATAATGACGCCGGATTAATTGTAACAAAATCAATCCATTTTTCAGCATCAGCCATTGTATAAGGGAAGGGAAATGAATCGCGCATAAATTTTGAAACAGAAAAGTTGTTAGCATACCTAACTAATGATTTAACATCTTCTTTTCTAAATTTTCTTATTTGATATTGATTAAACTTTAATATCATAATCACCAGTTTCCCAATGGTCCACCGTAAGCCCCCTGATCATTTCTTGTTCCGTTGTAATCATTAAAAACCGTATCTGGATTTCCAGCATCTTTACAAGGGGAGAGATAGTATAACCTTAAATCAAAATCTGTATAGAATAATGGGTCCATATTTCCGAAAGCGAAATAATTATATTGTTCAATTAATGTTGAGCTATCCTCTGAAGAATATACAAAGTGAGGATTGCCGGAAAACGAACTGTTCTTATAAAATATATTGTTTTGTATATCCGTTTTTTGAGGATTTAAAACAAATACTCCTCCACAACAATTAGAGGATTTATTTTGGAACAGAGTGTTGTTAATTAAAGTTAAATCACTTTGCTCCGCAATGATAGTACCTCCAAACGTATCAGCTTTATTATCTCTAAGTATATTATTTTTTATTACAACTGTCGCATTATCAATGCCGATCGCACCGCCGCTAACTGCGCTGTTTTGGTAAATGATTGAATGTGTAATTTCAACTGATGAATTAATTATTGAAATACTTGAAGAATAAGTACTGTCACCATTTTCTCTTATTTCTCTGATCTCTGCAAAATCAATTGTTGAATTTAATAACGAATTAAAAAATTTTATTCCTCGCCAATTTAGATTTTTATCATACGCAGCAAAAAGAACTGTATAGTATGGATTGCCTTGCACTATTAATTTTCCATTTACAATTAATCTTGCATCTTTAACAAAATAAAGTTCAACTCCCGGATTAATTGTAAGAGAAGAATTTGAAGGTACAACAATGTCACCGGAAACTTTATATGGGGAATCCTGTATAGTTAAAGTTCCCGATACATTTCCATTTAATTCCTTAAATAATCCATCAACGCCGGGATTTGTGATATCTTCATAAATTTCTCTATCAGCGCATGATGAGAAAAGAAATAAAAATAATATGCCGCTTATTAATTTTAATTTATTCATAAAATACTTAAAGCTAATTTACTATTTTAGAATAACAAATTAATAGAAATTTTACATGAAAAAACTTTCATTGTTCTTCACCCTGCTTTTAATTTTTAGTCCCAGCTCACTGATAATATCACAAGTTAAAATCAACATTGTTGTAACAAGTAATAATGTAAAATCAAATGAACAAATTTTTATTTCTGGTAATAAGCCTGAATTAGGGAATTGGAATCCAGCCATAATTGGATTAGAAAAAATTAATGACTCAACCTATGCAAAGGAATTTAAATTTAATGAAGGAGAGGTAATTGAGTTTAAATTTACAAAAGGCAGTTGGGATAGCGAGGCATTGAATGACAACGAAAGCACACCCGGGAACATAATAATAAAAGTCCTGCACGATACTTCCATTAATTATAGAATAAATCATTGGAAAAATTCACGCAGCAAAATTGCCGGGCAGATTACAGGCAAAGTAATTTATCATAATAATTTTAAGGGAAAGAATATTTTGCCTCGTAATATAATTGTCTGGTTACCGCCGAGTTATGATTCACTGCCAAATAAACATTATCCTGTTTTATATATGCATGATGGACAAAATATTTTCGATCCGGCTACATCATCATTTGGCGTTGATTGGCAAATTGATGAAACTGCGGATAGTTTAATAAAATCAGAAGCGATTAGAGAAATAATTATTGTTGGTATTTATAACACTTATCAAAGAAGAGTTGAGTATGTGAAAAGTGATACCGGTTATGCTTATATGAAATTTATTGTTGATGAACTTAAACCATTTATTGATAA
This sequence comes from Ignavibacteriaceae bacterium, assembly GCA_036796535.1. Classification (GTDB taxonomy): domain Bacteria; phylum Bacteroidota; class Ignavibacteria; order Ignavibacteriales; family Ignavibacteriaceae; genus IGN3. The sequence continues at coordinate 21,093 of DAIRCT010000022.1, read as the reverse complement.
AACTTATAGAACTTTTTCAGATAGAAATTCTACTGCTGTCGGAGGTTCATCTCTTGGTGGATTGATATCATTTATGTTAGCATGGGAATATCCCAATGTATTCTCAATGGCTGCCTGTTTATCACCAGCATTTAAAATTGATAAGATTGATTATGTTTCATCTGTATTGGATTATTCAGGTCCTAAAAAACCAATTAAATTTTATATAGATAATGGTGGAGTTGGATTAGATGAAAAACTCCAGCCCGGTGTTGATGAAATGATTTCAGCACTGAAAGAAAAAGGATACGAACAGGGAAAGGATCTTTATTGGTTTTTTGATTTAACTGCAGAACATAATGAAAGAGCATGGTCTAAAAGAGTGTGGAGATTTTTAGAATATTTTTTTAGTACAAGTAAATAACTTTAATTATTTTTTTTCAAAATGCTGATAATCTCTGGAGCTTTGCCAGAGCCCGCCCCATTGCCATCCGCGTTTCTGAAACTCTTTTACTAATTGTGAGTCCCTTAAAATTGTTCCGGGAGCTTTTTGATTATAAGAAGCGTTCTGTGGAATTATTTTGTTTCCTTTAATATGCGGATTTTGCATCGGATTAATATCAATCGCTAATCCATAAGAATGGGGCGATAAAACTCTTTGTCCAGCAACTTTTCTATAGTTAAATGCCGATGTATTATTATTATTCATAGAAGCTTCATCAGACCAATTATATCTTACAGCAGGAATTACTTTAGCAATTGGGAATTTTGATTTTTTAATTTCTTGAAAAATTTCTTTAATATCTTTTGCTGCAGATTTATTAACAACAATTTGTCCTTTATGCAGTTTACCATCAAATGAAAAGTATTCAACATCAATAATAGTTAGATTCTTTAATATTGATTTTGGAATTTCCATTCCACTTACAGCTTCTTTAAAAGTAAAATCACTGTCAATTATTATCTCATTTTTGTTTTGTGCCATCGTTTTAGTACTGAAAAAACTTTGGATGATTAATGACAGACTGATTAGTATTATTAGCTTATTCATACAATTAAATTGGTTTATGTTTTATTTCAATAAATGAATATATTTCGCCCTCAAATTAAAGGAAAAAATATGAAAAAAATTCTTATTGCGCTATTAAGCGTAGTTGCAGTGTTCGGTTGCTCAAAAAATCCTGATGTAGTAAAATTAAAATCAGGGCTAAAATACAGTGATATAAAAGTTGGTAAAGGTACTGAAGCAAAAAACGGTGATCTTGTTGAAGTTCAATTTAAAGGTTGGATCATAAAAGATTCATCAAATGTTTTTGCTGATTGGTCTGCAGACTCAACAAAAAAAATGGAATTAATTGCTGACTCTTATGCAATGAATCAACCATTAAAATTTGTTCTTGGTTCTGAATCTTTTATTAAAGGTTCTGATGAAGGAATAGTTGGAATGAAACCGGGTGGACAGAGAACCATAATCATTCCATCAAATCTTGCCTATGGTCCCCAAGGTGTTGGTCCAATTCCACCTAATACAAATCTTAAAGTGGTTATTGAACTTGTTAGCGCTAAACAAGCTGTAGTTGCTAAAATGTGGGATGTTGATTCCACAAAATTTAAAACAACCGCATCTGGATTAAAATATGCTATCATTAAAGAAGGTGAAGGTGAGTTGATTGGTAAAAACAAACAAGTGACTGTTCACTACAGTGGTTTTTTATTAGATGGAACCAGATTTGACAGTTCAGTCGAGAGAGATGAACCATTTACATTTGTAGCAGGAGTCGGGCAGGTAATTCCTGGTTGGGATGAAGGAGTTCAATTACTGAAAAAAGGAAGTAAAGCGAGATTTATAATTCCACCAACAATTGCCTATGGAAATAGAGACTTAGGTAAAATTCCTGCTAACTCAACTTTAATTTTCGATGTTGAAGTTATTGATGTGAAATAAAAATAGAGCAATATATTTTATGAAAATCCTGTTCATTATGAGCAGGATTTTTTTTATAAAATTTATTTCATTGAATGTTTATTATCTAAATCTGATAAGACATCATTTTTTAATTTATCTAATAAAAATTTATTCCTCCCATTTTTTTCTCTTATCCAACTATTGACTGAAAAACGAAGAGCATAACAATAAAAATAAAACAAGGCGAGGATAATAAATGTCCAGTAAAACAAATAAGATTCAAAGAAAATTAATACCATTATGAATGGCACAACGATTAACAAATAAAAAGTTATTAACCAAAGATGCTTTTTCTCAGCCCACAGAACGTATGTAAGATATGGAGTAAAAAAAATTGCAGCCAATGATGCCAGGATTAAGAAAAAAACTCCAAGAAATGACATTAGGAAAAGCACTGCTGATGATAATTCATAATTAAGAAAAGTAGCAAGACGATTCAGTTAATAGGTTTCAAAGGATTTAAACAATGTTGATTCTGATACCTTAGATTTCAAAACAGACTTTTTCTTAATTATAGAATTTCATTAAATCAATTGCTTGATGATAATAACCCATTCCAAACAAATTTAAATGATTTAATACATGATAAAGTTTATAAATATTTTCTCTGTATTCATAACCATCTTCAAGGGGGAATTCTTCATTATAAGCGGAATAAAAATTATTATCAAATCCTCCAAATAGTTTAGTCATTGCAAGATCAGCTTCGCGGTGACCATAGTAAACAGCGGGATCAATTAGACAAGCATTGCCGTTTTCATCAGTCATATAATTTCCACTCCATAAATCCCCGTGCAGCAGAGAAGGTGAAAATGGATTGCAATTTAAAATTCTATCAATTTTATTTTCTAATAAACTAAACGCTTTGCGAAATTCTTCACCGGCATATCCATTCTTTTCCGCTAAATTGAATTGATAACTTAATCTTTTATTAAAATAAAATTTTACCCAATCATTTTTTTCTACATCGTTTGCAATATTTAATTGTGGTGTTGATCCAATATAATTATCTTCATAAAAACCGAATTGATTACTTGAATATTTATGCATCATTGCAAATTTTCTACCAAACTCCTCAAAAAAATTCTTCTTACGATGTGCAGATAAAATAGCTTCCAATAAAATAAATTTATCATTCGCAAAAAGAACTTTGGGAACGCGCATTGTTTTTGAAGATTCAATCTCCTTCAATCCATTCGCTTCTTTTATAAACATATCAGTTGGAGAATGATAATTTAATTTTACAAAATATCTTTTATTAGAATTTGTAACTAATATTCTTGCATCGTTAATGCATCCGCCTGCAACAGAATGCTCCGAGATAATTTTTTCTCTAATCAATAACTCAATATTATTTTTTGTTGTTTCTTGCAATGTCATTTTGGATTCTTTTTAATAGATTCTGAGACCCTTTTTCTAATAAGTCAATTACATAATTAAACTCATTGTCCGTTCCATAATATGGATCAGGGACCTCAGTTACGCTTTTATCATTTATAAATTCAATCATCTTAAAAATTTTATTTTTATATGAACCATTTTTATCCAACCGGGTAATGTCTGCAAAATTATAGTTATCCATTGTTATGATGTAATCAAATTCTTCAAAATCATTTGATGGAACAAATTTTCTTGAACGGCTATTTAAAACGTATCCTCTTTGCGCTGCAAGTTCGCTCATTCTTTCGTCAGGTAATTCACCTTCGTGATAACCAATTGTTCCTGCTGAATCCACAGTTACGAATTCATTAAGTTTATTATCATTTAAATATTTTTTAAATATTCCTTCTGCTGCTGGTGAGCGGCATATATTACCAAGGCAAACAAATAATACTTTTATCATAACTACTCATTTATTTATAGAACGTTTCTCAAAGATAATATTCAGGTTTTTAAATAGTAACATTCCGGAATTATTATTTAACTCATCCACTTTAAACTACACCTTGATGTTGATTATTGAGGACAACTAAATTTTAATACTGTATAAAACAAAAATTATCAGGCATAGTTCTGGTATACAAGTTGGAAGTTCAGATAGTCAAACATAGGTGAAGAAATGAAAAAAATAATTGTTATGTCTATTTTATTTATCTCCGGTACTTTTGCTCAATGGAATACCGGAGCCGTAAAACTTGGATACTTTAATCCTGCAGCCACAGATGGTGGTTTCATAATCGGTTTTGAAGGTGGTAAACATATCGACAGATATTTAAGCTGGAACTGGAGTTTGGATTGGTTCCATCAAAATTATGTTGATAAAAAACTTGTTAATGAATTAGATCAATATTACCCAGGAGCAGTTGGCGAGGTTAATGAATTGCGTGCCGCTACAAATATTCACGATTTCCCTTTGATGATTGGACTTACTGCAAGATTCCCAATGACAAGAACTTCCCAATTTTATTTAACAGGTGGAATTGGTGCTGAAATGTTATTGATTAATTATAGAAATTTTCAAAATCCGATTGACGATAACTTTAAAGCAGCTTTTGATTTTAATTGGAGGGTTGGAATTGGTGCCGCTTTTGCAATTGGTCCTCGTTCAGAATTTTTTGGAGAATTAACTTATCACGAATCTAATCCAAGCTGGACTTACGAATCAGATAATTATTATTACCCGTCTGCTATTCTGGAACGATCTTACGATATGAGTGGAATTATGACCAGAGTTGGAATAAGATTTTTTTACTGAGAATCACCATTTAATGTGATAAGTAAATTTCGTGCACGGGCAAAATTACGATGTTCGCATAGATAAATTCCTTGCCACGTACCAAGGTTCAACTTTCCATTTGATATTGGAATGGTGATCGAGTTCCCTAAAATCGATGTTTTTATATGAGCAGGCATGTCATCCGCACCTTCTGAGGTATGCTCGAAATATTTTTTGTTCTCAGGAACGATATCATCAAAATATTTTTTCATATCAGATATTACATCGGGATCAGCATTTTCATTTAATGTAAGTGATGCGGAAGTATGTTTTAGTAAAAGATTGGCCAGCCCGATTTTGATTTGCCTGATTTCAGGTATAGAAAAAAGGATTTCATCTGTAATAAGATGAAATCCTTTTGAACGGGGTTTTAAAGTTATTTCTTTTTGCAACCACATTTTAAAAAACGTAACACAGCTTATCTTTGTGCTGCACGCACTAAAAATATTATCTTGATCCTAATATAATTTCCACATTTAATAGCTCATCGCCTCGTTTAACGATAACGTTTACTTTATCACCTGGTACATAATTTCCAATTGCGTAAGTAAAATCATATATGTTAGAAATCTTTTTATCACCAAACTGAATAATAATATCACCGGCTTTTAAACCTGCTTTAGCAGCGGGACTTCCATCGGTAACGCCGCCTAATTTATAACCATCAACATCACCGGCAAAATCAGGCACTGTGCCAACGTAAACTCGTGATCCACCCATTCTTCCTGTATCTTTTCTTTCTACAGAAATGTAATCCGGTATTTTATCCGTATTCGCTATTGTACTTGCAATATCATAAACATATTTAACAACTTTTTCTTCACCTTTAGAATTAATTTTATCAGCATCGTCAGAAGGTTTGTGGTAGTCTGAATGTGTTCCAGTAAAGAAAAACAGAACAGGAATTTTCTTCCCATAAAAAGAAGATTGATCACTCGGGCCGAATCCTTCATCATTAAAAGTTAGAGTAAAATCATATTCATTCTTATCATCCAAAATACTTTTCCAGTTGGATGAAGTTCCGGTTCCATAAACTATTAAATCATTCTTATCATTTAATCTGCCAATCATATCCATATTTAGCATTGCGATATCTTTTTCAATTGGAAGAGGGAAGTGATTAACCACGTAAGCCGAGCCAAGCAATCCAAGTTCTTCACCGGAGAAACTAATAAAAACTATTTTTCTGTTAATTTTATCTTTAGCGGCAGCAAATTTTTCTGCAAGCTCAAGTATACCTGATGTACCGGAAGCATTATCATCGGCACCATTATGAATCATTGGCGCTCCGGTGTATAAAGAATTTTCTGTTCCCCAGCCAAGATGATCAAAGTGCGCTCCGATAACTAAATATTCATCCGGGTATTTATCATTAACGGGTTCAACATAAGCTCCTACATTTACGCTTTTACCCTTTACTTCGTTAACCTCTGTTGTGATAGTAATTGTAGCCGTAGGATCAACCTTGAATGAATTTGGTGTTAAGGTTGAATCAATTTCGTTTTGCAGATCATTTAAAGGAATAAAATTCAGGAGATCCCTTTTTATCTGTACCGCACAGATTTCAGATATCTTTGCGGCGTTATCATATTTAAGTGCTATTAATTGATCATCAGGTTTTTCATTTGTGTTAACGAAAATAATTCCTTTTGCACCTTTATCGCGTGCATTGGTTGTCTTATATCTTAAACTTGAATATTGTTCAAACTTTGAGTGTGGACTTTTCATATCGGGATGATTTCGGAACACAACTACTATTTTGTCCTTAACATCTATGTTAGCATAATCATCATAATTTAAATCCTTAGCGGAGATACCATAACCCGCAAAAACAAGCTCACCTTCTGCAGTTTGATTATCCGTAAATGAAAGAGGAATAAATTCATCTTTCAATTTTGCATCATAACCACCTGGAGTAATTCCTTTTTTAATATCTATACTTAAAAAATTGTTTGTACCTAATTCAAGTTTTTCGATGAATGGAAATTCCTGAAAATAACTTCCATCAAACAAAGGTTTAAGTCCATAACTTTCAAATTCTTTTTTAAGATAATCCGCCGCTTTATATAATTCGGGTGTCCCTGTCATTCTTCCTTGTAGTTCGTCTGAAGCGAGATAATTAATATGACTTTGAATTTCAGGGGCTGTTATATCAGGATTATGAAGATTTTGTGCAAATGAAAATCCGACAAGAGCAAAAAGAAGCAAAAATAATTTCTTCATTTATTAACCTTATAATTTTTTAATTGTTTAATCTTTTAATTTATTTCATTCAACCCATTCGGCTAAAAAAATATTTGTATCAGATGGATGATTGTTAAATCTGTTGGATCCAAAAACAAGATATTTTCCATCTGGGGAAAACATTGGAAATCCATCAAAAGACGGATTATATGTAATGCGTTCCAGTCCGCTGCCATCAATGTTAATCATAAAAATATTAAAGTCTCTTGGATTATCACCCTGATAATTTGAAGCGAAAAGAATTTTCTTTCCACCTGGATGAAAAAATGGGGCAAAACTTGCTGCACCAAGATTTGTTATTTGTTTCATATTTTTTCCATCAGCGTCCATTACAAAAATTTCTAAAGCAGTCGGTCTAACATATCCATTTTCAACAAGATCATTGTAATCTTTAAATTGTTCTTCGGTCTTTGGTCTGCTTGCTCTAAAAACAATTTTAGAACCATCGGGGGAAAAGAAAGGTCCACCATCATATCCTTTCTCAAATGTTAATCTTGTTTGATTGCTGCCATCTAAGTCCATCACATAAATTTCCGGGTCACCATCACGAAGTGATGTAAATACTATTTTATCACCTTTGGGAGAGATAGTTGCTTCTGCATCATAACCCGGAGTATTTGTAAGCTGTGTTAAATTATTTCCATCAGTATCAACAACAAAAATGTCAAAAGAATCATAAAGTTTCCAAACATATCCTTTAGAACGATCAGGTGGGGGAGGGCAGTTTGGATCGTGTTGATGTGTTGATGCATAAAGAATTTTTTTCCCATCGGGATAATAATAGGAGCAAGTTGTTCTGCCTTTCCCTGTGGAAATTAATTTACGATCGGTACCATCAATATTCATTGTAAATATTTGATCGCACTGCATTGAATCAAAAGTTGCTTGATAAGTAAGTTTGGTGCCATCAAATGAAAAATAAGCTTCAGCATTTTCACCGCTCGAAGTTAACATACGGATATTTTTAAAATGTTTTTCACCTTCAAATTTATATTTATCAGTTTGCGGTTGAATACTGACAAATGAAATAAGAAACATTACAATTACTGATGATAGAATTTTCATTGACCCTCTTAAATATTTTGTTAAAATTATTCAGGAACGTGAACCAGGTAATATTCTTTTGCAGATTCACCGATCATTTTTGCTTCATTAATTGTCATGTGGATCTCATCGGGTGTATCTTCATCATGCCCGGCTTCTAAAATTGCAAGATCGGCATTACGAGCAGCGTTTGCAAGTTCATCACAATAGGCAGTATCACCGCCATAACAAATCTTAGTATTATTAAAAATAAATTTATATCCAAGTGCGGGAACCTGTCTGGTTGATTTTTGATCGGACAGGAATTCCTTATGAATTACAGGAAACGGTTTTATCGTAACCTTTTTGCTTGAGAAAGTTTTGTTACCGTCAATTTCTCTTAAATGAATTTTGTAAGATATGTTATTAAAGTAAACTTTATTAAATGCGTTATAAATGTGAACAATTTCTAAACATCCTTTTGGATAGTGAATAACTAAAGGTGTCTTCTTGTTCATCACTCTTAAATATGTTAATAAAGACCAAACACCTCCAACGTGATCGTGATGACCGTGAGTAACAAAAATATCCGATATGTCAAGAATGTCTGAAGTCTTAAGTTCTTTGTTCAGGTCTCTAAGAATACCATCACCCGGATCTATAATAAAATGAGCATTACCGGCTTTCAATAAAATTCCTGTTGCGATGTTTGGAATGGAGCAAAATATTTTTATTAAAAAATTATTCTTTTCCCACTTTATCGGATATTTAGTTTTTTTCATTGAACTGTATTTATTTGATGAGGGTTTATTTTCTGTTTAAACAATCTTTTTTATTCTTACATCTGCCAAAAATGTTAAATGAATAGCTGAGATATTCAAAATCAAAGCTATCGGAGATATCTTTAGGAATTTTTTTAATACGCGAATCTGTGAATTCGATTATTCTTCCGCAATCCACACAAATAAGATGATCATGAGTCTGTTTTTTAAAGTTGCTTTCAAAGCGAGTCATATTATCGCCAAAATTTCTTTTGCTGATTAACTCGCATTGCGCAAGCAGTTCCAATGTATTGTAAACAGTAGCTCTGGAAACAGCGGACTTGGAGTTTTTCATTTTAATGTATAAATCATCTGCTCCAAAATGTCCTTCGTGTTCGATAGCAGCATCAAGAACTTCAAATCTTTCAGGAGTTATGCGGTTCTTTCCGCGCTTTAAAAAATCTTTAAATATTTGTGTTGCTTGTTCGTTTTTCAATTTAGAATTCTTTCAATACTCTAAAAAATATAGTCTAATAAATCAAAATTCAAAAATAATATTGGTTCAACTATTCAACACCTAAAAGCTTCAATCCATTTACCGTTATAAAAGTAAATAAATAAGCTGTAGATGTAAAGATTAAAACTTGTAACAGAGGGATGCGCCAACCACCGGTTTCTTTTTTAGAAACAGCAATTGTTGAAATACACTGTAACGCAAAAATGAAAAAAACTATTAATCCAATAATTACAGAAGTTGTAAATAATTTTTGTCCTGTTTCTTCATTACGGGCATTTCTCATTGCTGAAAGTATTGATGCCTGTAGATTTTCTTCATCAGTTACTTTAAAAATTAATGCAAGTGAACTAACAAAAACTTCTCTTGCTGCAAACGTTGTAATTAGCGAAACGCCAATTCGCCAATCCATATCTAAAGGGCGCATTACAGGTTGTATAAATTTGCCTAAATCCGATGCATAAGAAGTTGATAACCTTTCAGCTTTCTCAAGCTGATTAATCTGAATTTCAGTTAATCCTGCTTTATTTATTTCCGGAGAATGATTAGGGAAATATGTGAGAAACCAAATGGTTATTGAAAGAACCAAAATTATCGGACCGGCACGCATCAGATATTGTTTGGCATTATCATAAGTATTTCGTGTTATATTTTTTAATTTTGGTGCCCGGTAAGCAGGTAATTCTAAAATAAAAGATGAATCATCCTCAGCGTGAATAATATTCTTTTTAAACTTATTAATTATCGCTGCCACAACAACTGATCCAAATATGCTAAAGATGTAGATTGATGCTAATGCAAATCCTGCAATCCAGGTTTTTGAAGGGGGAGTTAAGAATGCAACTAATAAAACATAAACAGGTAATCTTGCACTGCAACTCATTAGTGGAATAATAAAAATTGTAAGAAATCTTTCTCGTTTATTCGGGATTGTTCTTGCTGCCAGAATCGCGGGAATCGCGCAAGCGAATCCGGATAACATCGGGACAAAGGATCTTCCATTTAATCCGATTTTTGATAATGGTTTATCAATCAACATTGCTCCGCGCGCCAAATAACCTGTATCTTCTAACAATCCAAGAATTAAAAAAAGAATTAATATTTGTGGTAAAAAAACTAAAACAGCACCGGTGCCACTAATTATTCCATCCGAAATTAAATTGCCATACCAATTATCACCTAACAAATTGCTTGCTGAAAAGGCCAAAAATCCAAATAGTTTATCGATTAAAGACATAAAAGGTTCAGCGAGCCAAAAGATAGACATGAATATAAAGCTCATAATAAGAAAGAAGAAAACTAATCCCCACGTACGATGCAAAAGAAATTTATCAATCTTTAATGTAAGTTCATCCGGTCGGTTGCTACCATATTTCAAAGTTGGATTTAGAATTTTTAATTTCTTATTTGCTGCCTCAATCTTACTATCGGCACTGTTATGGATTGGTACAACAACTTTTTTCTCAATCGCTTCAATCTTTTTATAAAGATTAAGCAAATCTTCTTTGCTCTTAAACGATTTATTCAAATTACGCTTTGAAGATAAATTAGTTTGGATATTACTAAGTTTTGCACTTAAAACATCTAATAATCTATCAAGTCCAATCTCACGCTTATTATCTATACTGATTACATCGCATCCTAACTCTTTTGCCAAAATTTTATCATCTATTTTGTACCCTCGTTTAGCAAGCAGGTCAATCATTGTAATAACAACAATAACTCTAAACCCGGATTCAATTAATTGTTCTGATAAAAGCAGATGTCTTGATAACTGACTGGCATCAACAGTGGTGATGACCAAGTTAGGTTCACCAAAATCAGGATGATTATATAATGAGTTGATTGCAACTTCTTCATCAGGTGAATTTGGATTTAGACTTATGATTCCTGGGGAATCAAGCAGCAATCCATTGACTCCAAATTTACTGTGAATTTTTGAAGTTGAATATTCTACCGTTGAACCGGGATAGTTTACAGTTTTAAAATTTTTTCCACTTAGAAGATTGAATAGAGTAGTTTTGCCGGAATTTGGAGGACCAACTAAAGTTATTATTGGTAGTTGATCTTCAATTATTGATTTCATGAGAGGATTATACAATTAGCTTCATTCTTGCGAATTGCAATTAAAGTCCCTCTTATTGAAAAAGCCATTGGATCATTAAAAACAGAACTATTAATTAATTCTATTTCCTGTCCTGGTGTAAAACCTATTTCTAATATTCTTGCACACGATGGGTGAGTGGCATCAACATCTGCAATAATACCACGTTCACCAAAATTTAAATCTGAAGCTGTTTTCATATTTTGCCAATTATTTAGATTTAGTCTATATAAAAATAGGACTAAAATTTGAACTTGTCAAGATATTTTTAAAACGATGATTTGAATTTTAGATTTGTGTTGGGAAATCAATCTCTTGTATAATAATAATTGTTAGATTTATATTGATTTAGAATTTAATTTCCCGGTAAAACTTTCTTTAACTGTAAATTTATTTACACTTCTATAGATTTTACCATATTTCAGCGGATAAATTTGCATGGTAACTTCGTAACACAAATTTTTGCGATCAAAGACATTGATTGCGCCCACTTAAGATAAAATTGGAATTGTTTTCAAATTCAAAGTTTTTAGCGTCATTTTTGTCATCTATTAAAGTTATTAAAAATTACAGCTTTGCAAATTTTACACTTTAGTCCATTAGATTATAATCTAAATAAAGTGGCACTCTTATTGAAAAAATTTTATGAAAGTTCAATTCAAATTAAAAGTAAAATCGGAGTTATAAGATGGACATTGGAAAAATAGCTTTTCTGGAAACCTACACTTTAAGTGAAAATGGCGGAATAATGGGAGCCATTCTTGTTACAGATGCTGAAACTAAACCGCTTGAATTTAGAGTTACCGCACCAATCCGCCCAACAAGTTTTCAAAAAACACTTTATGGAGATGTATTATTAGAACATATTCTAGTTGAACTAATCTCCGTTCCACTGCTAAATGCTGTTAATGAACAAATTGATTTGATTGTTGTTAAAGATCCATTGTTTCTTGGCGCCAATGCTAAGCAGGGAGTTAGGGTTGTTAGATTAGTCAGCGATGAAAAACAAAAATCAAAATCAAACACTGCAATTGAACCTCTTAATACACCAATGAACGGAAGTGCCAAAGCATTTATCGAAACCTCAAAGAAATTTGAAGAAGAATTAAAAGGAATTAAAGAACGTTTAGAAAAAATTGCTGAATCAAGAAATTTATCAGAGCCATTCGAAAGATTAAAAGCGGCTTGCGAGCAGGTTCAGCTTCAAAGAACAAACGATTAACTAACTTAAATGCTTCGTTCAACCCGATCTAAAATTGCAACTAAAGTTGCAAAGATTGAAACTACTGATGATTTCCAGTTTTCTAAATGGCTTCGTGCACCGGCAATTCATCAGGAAGAGGTAGTTCAACTTGTATCTTATGATGATATTGAAGAATTTAAGATCGAGCAGCTCCAATTACCGACTCAATTAAAATTAAAATTTAAATTCCAATCAGTTCAGGTACTTACTTCAAAACCATTCCTTAATGTATTAAAGCCGAAAGCATATCTTATATTTTTCGGTTTAACAAAGCCGCGGCTTTATGAAATGAAGGAAAAATTTTTAAAACAACCTGATTTAAAAAATTATAATTCCACATTTAACTTTTCGCAGCAAGTAATAGATCAATCTGATATTTTTATTGTTAAGCCAGCCGCATCAATTAAGTACGATTATAATTTCACAGCTTCTGATTTAGAAAATATTCCATTACTAATTAGCTCACCGGATACAATCGATCATCAAAAAATCATAGAAACTCCGGCTATTAATGATCAATTAAAAACTATACCTGTTCCTGTTGTTACCGATCATCTGGCAAGTTTAGTTCCTGAAATCTATAATATTGAGTTACTTAATAATGAAAAACTTGAAAATATAATTATTGATTCCAGAAATTTTGAAGTAAAAAAATTAAAACTTCCAATGGTTGAAAAGATAGAAGTACCGGGAATTGATAATATTTTGCAAAGCTCAACCACTTCAGTTTCTATTCCTCTCGAAGAGATTTTAAGTCCTGAAGTAAAATATTTTTCATCGGCGATTAATTTTTCATCACAGATATTTAAAGTAAAAATTGATTCGCAAAAGACTGTTGTTAAAAAAGTTGTTATCAAACAAAAGAATTTTGAAACAAAAATTATTGATGCTTTGAACGATGAAAAGATTTCCAAAAAACGAAGAGAGAGTGTTCAAATGCTTCTATCTTCTTTCAGGGAACTATCCTGGGAAGAATATTCAAATTCTTTCACTTCAATGAAACCTTATGAATATGAAGGTGCAAAATTTTTAACTGAAAATAGTTTTACCGTTTATGGAGAAGAATTAGGTTACGAAAAATTTAATCAAAGCGTTTCGGCTTTGAACTTTTTATTCAAAAAAGGTAAGATAAAATCTGCAATAATAATAAGTGATAAAGCCAGATTAAATGAAAGCTGGCAAAGCAATCTTGCTGAACTTAGCAGAGGATTAACGATTAAAAAAATAAATATTGAAAATCCGGAAAAAATCTCGGGTTATTCAAATGTATGGTTATTGGATATTAATGATTTAGTAAAAATTGAGAAAGAAAATCTTGATCAGATTGATATGGTGATTTTTGATGAGCTGTTAAATCTAAAATCTATATCAAATCTTTTAGATGAATTTATAAAGAAAATTGAACCTCAGTATATCTGGTTTTTAACAGCGATAGTAAATCAAAAATACAATAAAAAATTTCTGGAGAATTTCTCATTCTCATCCAAGGTGGATTTTAGTTTTTACGGAAAAACTTTGAGTGATATTCAACTTGATGATCCAGTTGTAACATTTAAAGATATTTGGCTGGATCTTGATGAGATGCAATCGTTTGAATATACCGAAGCATTAACTCAATCCCGTGAAGAGTTAACCAAATTAATAGAAAGTCCCAATCCTATTAGATTTAGATCAAACATATTTACTCTCATTCATAAGCTAAAACAAATACTTAACTTTTCATCATTTAGAAATATAAGTCCAAAAGCAAACCTACTTATCGAGCATGCAGAAGCTATCTATCGAAATAAGAAAAAAGCAATTGTGTTTACGCAGTACGATGTTAATGGAATGAAGAAAATTGAAAAAGCTTTTGAGATGAATAATATAAAACACATTGTTGCTCGTAATGGTATGTCAACAGAGGAGCTTAAGGGTTCATTAAGTGCTTTTTATGATCGCAAGGAAATTCCAATACTATTAACAAATTTAAAACCATCACGATTAAATATTAATCTTAATAAAGTTTCTTATATCATTAACTTCGATCAGTGGTGGAATCCGACAACCAATTGGCAAAATGATGATGAGATTGGACTGAACGAAACCGTTCTTTCACCTGTTATGGTATTTAATTATCTGATTAAAAACTCGTTTGAAGAAAGTCTCAATAACATTCTTGCAGAAAAAGGATTATTTAACCGTAATCTTTTTGATAATCTTAAAAGTGAAACCGTTTCTGAATTAATTTTGATGGATGACTGGCTATCAGTTTTTGGGATGAATGATAATTATAATCAAAAGATTAAGGATGAAAGAAATGTATTAAAAAATCATTTACTCGATCTTAATCTTGATGCATTCCAATCCTTGATGAAATCATTTTTTACTTTTTTAGGTTATCGGGACTTAAGTATTATGGATATTGCCGATGAGCCAATGTTCTATATTATTGGAACGGCAAGACGCGGTACAACTCCAGTGCACTTGCATGGTAAATGCTGTTTAACAAGCGGACTAATTAGTGAAGATTATGAGGAGGTAATCCATTTGAAACAGGGCGCTAACGAAATAAAAAGAAAATTCGTAATTACAATTGGGAATTTTGCTGAAAGAATAGCTAATGGCACCACCTATATTGATGGTGCTGATTTAGCAAATTATATTTTAACACTGGGAATGAAATCTCAGGTAATTAAAAAATCTTTGTAGTGATTTTTGGTTTTAGATAATTGTTTCAAGCTTAAAAAATATACCTAACCTTTAAAACAACTCATCATATTTTGTCCACAATTCATCAATTAAATTCCAGGCACGATTAACAACTTTTTCCTGCCAATCAAAACTGTACTTAGTAATTTTTTCTATCGCAGATTTTTTATCTTTCTTTAATAATTCGACTGCCTGTTTTTCAAACTCGTTTTGATTTGCAAACATTTCTGCTTGCATAGGATTCCAAACAGCACGAACATCCTTGCGCATATCACCCCAGCGTTGTGCTGCTAAAGTTCCAAGTTGATTAAATGCCCACCAAGCCGATTTGCGCGTAAATCCATTTTCTCTTCCCGGTGTTGAAGTTGTTTCGGGTACTTTTGTTATGCAACTATAATGAGGAGTGTAAATTGATGAAGCCACATTATCCCAGGCAATCCAAGCTACTCCGCCAATTTCATTTGGCAGCCAGCTACGGCATTGAATAATTGTTGCATACATTGTGTACCAGCGTGCAATTGTTCTTTCGCCCAGTCGTCCCCAGCCGCCATTTATTTTGAAGAGATCATTCATATCATAAGGCATAAATGGATTTGCGAGCGGGGAGATAACAGTTTTTCCGCTGTCATTAGTTACGGTTAAGTTTTTTGTCATATCAAAATCAGTTCCCTGATAATAGTCAGAAAATATTTCCACCATTTTTTCAAGAGTAATTGGTTTATCAGGTTTAACAGAAAATGGATAATTTTCAGAATTAGGATCTAGTTTAAGTGATGGTGCAGCAAGATCGAATACACGCCACTCTCTTCTTCTTGTGGCAAATGAGTTTCTTTCTGCGTAAGCGTAACAAAATTCAAATGGTCCGTTTGCAGGATTCCACCAGCCATTTTCTTTTGCAACATCAAAAATGTTTTTAGAGAACATAAAATAATCAGGATTGTTAACATCGATTTGTCTTATTCTGCTTCCGTTTGCGTTTACAGAAATGTGATCATCAGGAACGCGCTGGGCAACCCAAATTGCTCCAACTTTATCTTTACCAGGTCCGGCAACTTCAAACATCCATACTTCATTTGGATCAGCAATTGTTAAACATTCACCTTCATCATTCCATCCATATTTTTCTAAAATTTCACCCGCCATTGAAATTGCCTCGCGAGCAGTTTTACATCTTTCCATCATCAAAGTTACAAGCTGTGTGCAATCAATTAATCCTTTATCAGATTTTAATTCTTCTCTACCGCCAAAAGTGGATTCACCGATTGCAAGTTGTTCTGTATTTAAACAAGGATACGCTGTATTGATATATCCATAAGTAGATTCAACCTGCGGGATCTCACCAGTCGGTTCAAATTTATATGCGGGCATTTTTTTAGTGTTATCAGGAACTCTTTTGTACATCATTACTTTTGATCCTGCAGGATATTTTTTAGGCGGAACGATATTAAACTCACTTCTTGTTCTATGACTATCATCTGTGTGAGAAGTCATTACACTTCCGTCAAAACTTGCAAGCTTGCCAACGGTAATTGAAGTACATCCATCAGGTTCAAGCCCTTCCCAATCTGGTTTTGTTTCGTTTTTTGTTTGAAGATGTTGTGAGAAGGAAATTTGAATTGAAGTAATCAAAAAAAGTAGGATAATTATTTTTTTCATTTTTGTACCTGATTTTAATCGCAAATTGTTATTGTCACAAATATAAAGTATAGTATTGAATTTTTGTAATGATAAGAAAAAATGAAATTTATTTTTATTAATCAAAACCTGGAATGAATGTGAATAAAAATTCTTTGTATTTATTGCACCTCTCTATATATTTGGCAATCAAATTTTGAAGAAATTACAGTTTTTCAATGCAGAAAATCTCGATAAGTGATCTAAAGAATTATGTAGGGCAGGAAGTTACTCTCCGTGGCTGGCTCTTCAATAAACGTTCAAGCGGTAAAATTAAATTTATAATTCTTCGTGATGGCTCAGGTTATCTTCAATGTGTTTACTTCAAAGGTAATCTTACTCCCGAAGTATTTGATATGGCTGACAAGATCGGGCAGGAATCATCAATCGAAGTAAAAGGAAAAGTAAAAGAAGAACCACGCGCTCCCGGTGGATATGAACTTGAAGCAACTGATTTAAAGATGATTTCTGAAGCACACGATTATCCAATCACTCCAAAAGAACACGGAATAGAATTCTTACTTGATAACAGACATTTATGGTTACGTTCAAGTAGACAGGTCGCAATTTTAAAAATCCGTCATCGTGTTGTAAAAGCGATACGTGATTTCTTTGATAACAAAGGATTCACTTTAATGGATCCGCCAATTCTTAC
Organism: Ignavibacteriaceae bacterium; assembly: GCA_036796535.1. Classification (GTDB taxonomy): domain Bacteria; phylum Bacteroidota; class Ignavibacteria; order Ignavibacteriales; family Ignavibacteriaceae; genus IGN3. The sequence goes on along the minus strand of DAIRCT010000022.1, from coordinate 3,523 downwards.
TCCAAATGCCGTTGAAGGAACATCCACACTTTTTGAAACTCCATACTTTGATTTGGGTAATGCATATCTAACTCAATCCGGACAGCTTTACGCTGAAGCCGGTGCGATGGCACTTGGCAAAGTTTATACATTTGGTCCAACTTTCCGCGCTGAAAAATCTAAAACCCGAAGACATCTTACAGAATTTTGGATGGTTGAACCTGAAGTTGCCTTTAATGATTTAAATGATAATATGGATTTGGCTGAGGAATTTTTGGAGTATATAGTTCAAACAATTCTTAAAGAAAAAGAAGAGGAATTAAAAGTACTTGAGCGTGATACGACTAAACTTCAAAAAGTAAAAAGACCTTTCCCGCGTGTGCATTACGATGAAGCAGTTGAGATTTTAAAAAAGAATGGTGTTGATTTTCAATGGGGAAATGATCTTGGTGGTGCAGATGAAACAATTGTATCCGAGCAGTTTGACAGACCAATTATGGTTCATCATTATCCTGCTGAAGTAAAAGCATTTTATATGAAGCGTGATCCAGATAATCCAAAGTATGCTCTTGCTGTTGATGTGCTTGCACCGGAAGGATATGGAGAAATTATTGGTGGAAGTCAGCGTGAAGATAATTTAGATTTTCTTTTAGAAAGAATTAAAGAACACAATCTTCCTCAAAGTGCATTTGAATGGTATTTGGATTTAAGAAGATATGGTTCTGTACCACACTCCGGTTTTGGTTTAGGATTAGAAAGAACTGTTAGCTGGATTTGCGGATTAGATCATTTGCGTGAAGCGATACCGTTTCCAAGAATGATTTACCGTAATACACCATAGTTTTACGTAGCTCAGACTTCAGTCTGAGTTTGTATTAGAAAACAAGCGCAGAATAAATTCTGCGATACGAAAATTTAGAATAAACGTAGCTCAGACTTTAGTCTGAGATATTTTAGGTAAATAAAAACTGGCACAGAATAAATTCTGTGTTACGATTAATGCAATCAAATTAGCAGAAGAAAGAAAATGATTAAAATGGTTGATATTTTTTCACATCAACCATTTTACATCAACCATTAAACATATGACTTTAAATGTAATTTTATTTTTCGTGTTTGGAATTGTTGCCGCAGCAACTGCAGTAATAATGATAACCAGAAGTAATCCTGTAATCTCAGCACTATTTTTAGTATTAAACTTTGCATCGCTTGCTGGATTATACCTTACTTTAAATGCACAGTTTATAGCAGTAACTCAGGTTATTGTTTACGCCGGGGCGATTATGGTTTTATTCCTTTTTGTCTTAATGCTATTAAGACCAGAAAATGAAAAGAAATTTTTAGAGTTGAATCCAAAAATTAAAATCTTTGCGATGATAATAGCTTTTATAGTTTTTGCTCAGCTTGTTTATATGATATTCTTTGCAAGACCATCACAAAATATTTCAACAGATTTAGCAAATAGTGTTAAAGCCGGAACTATCGAATCAATTGGAAGAGAATTGTTTACTAATTATATCGTTCCATTTGAAGCCGCAGGATTTTTGTTACTCGCAGCCACAATAGGTGCATTAGTTTTAGCAAAAAAGAAATTTGAATAAAGAAGTTTTAATTATGACAATCCCGATTGAATATTACTTAATACTTAGCGCATTTATGTTCATAGTCGGAGTTACCGGCGTATTGACAAGAAGAAATGCCATAGTTGTTTTTATGAGTATTGAATTAATGCTTAATTCAGCAAACTTAACATTAGTTACGTTTTCATCTTACTTAGGAAATTCAATTGGTCAGTTATTCGTATTCTTTGTGATGACGGTTGCGGCAGCAGAAGCAGCGGTCGGGCTTGCAATTATTATTGCAATCTTTCGCAACAAGCTTACTGTTAATATTGATGAAATAAATATTTTGAAGTGGTAGCCCCATCCAACTTCCCCTAAGGGGAAGGGCAGGGCAGATTTTAATGTTTACAATAGATTATTCTAATAAAATGAATTTAAATTTTTACAATTTTTATAGAACTTTCTCTCTCCCCTTAGGGGAGAGCCGGAGAGGGGCTTTTTCTTAATGCGAGATTTAATTTATTTAACTGTTGTTCTTCCATTGCTTGGATTTTTATTCAATGGAATTTTTGGCAGCAAGATTAAAAATGAAAAGATAATTGGAATTATCGGAAGCGGTACGATTGGTCTGTCTTTTCTAATTGCAGTTGGTGCTTTTTTTGAAACACTCGGTTTACCGGTTGATCAAAGACAAAAAATAGTTACACTGTTTAGCTGGCTCACAGTTGGAAATCTAAACGTAAGTTTTGCTTACCAGGTTGATCAGCTATCTTTAGTTATGGCTTTAATTGTAACCGGAGTCGGATTTATAATCCATGTTTACTCAATCGGTTACATGCACGGAGATAAAGGTTTCTGGAGATTCTTTGCTTACATGAATCTTTTCATCTTTGCAATGATGAACTTAATTCTTGCAGATAATTTTGTGCTTTTATTTTTAGGTTGGGAAGGTGTAGGTCTTTGTTCATATCTACTAATCGGTTTTTGGTACGATAGAAAATTCGAAAAGTCCACAACATCTGATGCTGCTAAAAAAGCATTCATTGTAAATAGGATTGGCGATTTTGGATTTTTACTCGGTATGTTTTTAATCTACATGACTTTCGGAAGTTTAAACTTTAACGAAGTCTTCTCTCGCGCAGTTTCTTTTAATGTATCCACAACTACATTTGGATTTATTGCATTGTTCTTGTTCATCGGAGCAACGGGAAAATCTGCACAGATTCCTTTGTTTGTTTGGTTACCGGATGCTATGGCTGGTCCAACCCCTGTTTCTGCACTTATACATGCAGCTACAATGGTTACTGCTGGAGTTTATATGGTTGCAAGAACTTCGATTATCTATGCAAGTGCACCGGATATTTTAATGGTTGTTGCAATAATAGGAGCGTTAACGGCATTCTTTGCTGCTACAATCGGCATAGTACAAAATGATATTAAAAAAGTTTTAGCTTACTCGACCGTTTCTCAGTTGGGATATATGTTTCTTGCAATGGGAATGGGAGCTTTCTCTGCAGGAATTTTTCACGTAATGACTCACGCATTTTTCAAAGCACTCTTATTTCTTGGTGCTGGTTCAGTGATTCATGCAATGCATGAAGAGCAGGATATTCAGAAGTTCGGCGGATTAAAAAAATATATGCCTCGCACTTATCTAACATTTTTAATCGCCGCTCTCGCAATATCCGGCATCCCACCGCTTTCAGGATTTTTTAGCAAAGATGAAATCCTTTGGTACTCGTATGCAAACGGTGGATTATTTTTCTGGATTATTGGCGCCGGTACAGCAATGATGACCGCATTTTATATGTTCCGTCTTTACATCTTAACTTTTGAAGGCAAAGAAAGATTCGGACACGACAAACATCCGCACGAATCTCCCGCTGTTATGACGATACCATTAATGGTTTTAGCAGTTCTGGCTGCAGTTGGTGGATTTATTGGAATACCCGAAATATTTTCCGGTGAACATGGAAATCAAT
>DAIRCT010000021.1:38575-43447 GCA_036796535.1 Ignavibacteriaceae bacterium | reverse complement strand
TTGACTGTAACTATAACCAATTATCTTTATTCAACTTATAACCGGACAGTAGTGAGTGCATCAATAAATTTACCTAATTGTTTTTGAGTTTCATTGTCAGTTAAAATTCCTTGTTCGTTAAATTTACCTTTTATTCCTTGAATTAACAAACAGGTTTCGTCTGTAAACTTTGCCATTGCCGTTTTCATTATTAGTTTCAATTCTTCGTGTCCTTTTTGTCCACTTGCCGAAGCTGTTATTAGTCCACTTGGTTTATCAGAAAATATTGTTGTTGCAATACACCATTCAATTGCATTTTTTAATCCACTAGGAATACTAAAAACATATTCTGGAGTACAAATAATTATTCCGTCCGCTAATTCAATACTTTGTCTAAATTCTAGTATTTCTTTTGGTGGATTGTCTGCCGAAAGTTCTGGGTCAAAATGTGGTAAAGTTTTTAAGTCTTCAAATATGGTCAAGTTAAAATCTTCACTTGTCAAACTTGAAATATTTTCAACAAGTTTAAGGTTTGAAGAATTTGAACTTGCACTTCCAATAATAGTTAATATATTTTTCTTGTTTGTCATTAAATTCTTTCAATTACTTGTCTGTTGAGGGGTTTGGCATTTTGCTTGCCGCTAACAAAATTCTTTAAGCAATATTGCGTATATCCTACTTTAAATCTATCTGCCTTAAATCGGCAGGCAAGTATTTGTTGCGGAATAACCTCAAAATAAAAGTTATCCTGCATAAGTTTAAATATGAAAAGAGCCAAACTCATAGATAAAATTAGAAAAATCATAAACTCAATAACAAATCTAAAACATCGTGCAATAATTTCAACCATCTATTTCTGTGGCTTAAGAATTTCTGAGGCAGTGAACTTAAAAATAAATGATATTGATTCATCTGCAATGACAGTTAAAATAGTAAATGCAAAAGGTAGGAATGATCGAATTGTAATGCTTTCGGAAAATCTTTTGTCACTGCTTCGTGATTATTTCAAAGAATACAAACCTAAAGTTTATTTGTTCGAGGGACAGAAAGGTGAAAAATATTCATCCAGAAGTATTCAGCAAATTTTTAATAATGCTGTAAAGAAAGTCGGGGGAAAAAGAAAATTACAGTACATTCATTGCGTCATAGTTTTGCATCTCACTTACTTGACAATGGAACAGACATTCGGTTTATTCAGAAATTGCTTGGGCACAAACATTTATCTACAACTCAAATTAATACTCACATCAATCCTGTATCAGTCAAAAAAATAAATAGTCCTTTCGATAATTTATAAAACACAAAAGCAGCAAAAGAGTTAAACATTAATCCATCAACACTCTGGCGGAAGATGAAAAAACTTGGGATAGATGCATAACAATTTTTCTATCATTTCAATTAAATTGTTTTTACTTCGTCACCATCCACCGGACAACTCATTTTGTGCGTAAAATAATATGCAGACAAAGTTATGATTGGAAAAATTATAAAAACAGTTTGGTAAGAAAATTTTGCAATGATTAGACTTATCAATAATGGAAAAACCACAGATACAATATTTAACGAACCAAATATTCCGGTAAACATAACCCGATTTGAATCATTGCTTATTTCAATTAAAGCTCCATCAATTGCTATTCTGTTTGCACTAATTGCTGCACCAACTAATAAAAATAACAATGAAAATATTCCTGAAGAGTTAAGCTGGCTCAAAATCAAAGCAGAAACCGGAACGATAGAATACAACAGAATAGAAATTTTTATCATCCCTTTAAAACCAATTTTTTTGATTAGATAATGCCAAAATAAATTTGACGTTATCATTCCAATAATTTGATAAAGTAAAAAATTACTTATTAACTCATTATTAAATACGAATAACTTCTTTGCATAAGCAATATAAAACGGAGTTATAGTTATTGTTAAACCAATAAGGTTTGCAATTATTACAAGGTATTTGAGATTTTTATTTTGTGCAAGTTGTGTTGGAATACTTTTAATAATTTTCACAAAGTTAATTGCATTTTCATCAACAATCGTAGCGCGTTCCTTAACTAAATAATAACCTGCTGTTCCGATGAACAATAAAATACCAGCTAATGTAAATGCATATTTATAATTATCCGGATATGAAAATCCAACCAACATTTTTTTAAGTACGAAAGCGGAAATTAAAATTCCAAAACTTGTTGTTAATTGTTTGATAACGAAAAATTTCTTTCGCTTTGAACTCTCAATACTTTTACCGAGCAAATCATTATAAGATATTCCTACAAAAGCTCCACTGATTGAAAACAAAGCCATCCAAAAAAATACAATGAGGATAAAAAGTTGTGGAGTAAATTCTTTCAGAAAATAAATTGATAATGCGACGCCTAAAAAAGCTGTTACCCTTAGATAGATTCCAACAAGTAAATATTTTTTCTTGTATGATTTTTTAAGAAGCAGCGAAGCAAAAATAATTTGAGATATTAAAGGAACTCCAATCATTATTGCAGTCAGAGTTCCGATATCAGTTTGAGTTCCACCAGCGAGTAAAATTAAACCGGGCAGAACAGAATTTTTATCCGTAAAAGTTTCAGCCAATGAGAGCCAGAATGCGTGCCAAATAAACGCAAATGAATTCTTATCCAGCATCATTCATCGTGATTATGCTTGCCTCTTCCGCGATGCTCGCCATCGTGATGATGTTTGCCGTGATGCTCTTCATCTTTTCCGTGTCCAATGCTGCGCTTTGCCGTTGGTTCGGTAAGTTGTTTTAATTCACCTTTCAAGAATTTATCAACTGCTTCCTGAACAGACATTTTTCTTGCAAGATAAACTTTGCTTTTGGGTGTATTGATAACTTCAAATGCGTGCGGACCAATATTACCAACAATAAAAACTTCAACACCTTTATCTAAAAACTGTTGAAGATTTTCGTGATTATGTCCTTCATCAATATTTTCAAAAGCTTCGAAAGATTTTGCTTCTGTATTGTAAAGAATAAAATAATCAGCGTGTCCAAATCTTTTTGCAATTGGACTTTCTAATTTATTTCCATCTGAACCGATAAGTATTAACATATTAACTCACTTTAATTTTTTATATCAATAAGATGAAATTTTTATCCGAAAGATTCTTTCATCAATCCATCTTCTTGTTCTGTGATAACAGTAATTTTTTATAATAACCATTTTGTTTGATTAAATCTTTATGATTGCCGCGCTCAATAATTCTTCCGTTAGACATTACTAATATTTCATCAAACATTTCCATTTGATTCAAACGATGAGTAATAAATAAAATACTTTTGTCTTTACTAATTTGTTCAATCATACTTAAAATATTTTTTTCTGTAACTGAATCGAGATGTGATGTAACTTCATCAAAAATTATTATTGGTGTGTTTCTTAATATTGCTCTTGCTATTCCCAATCTTTTTACTTCGCCGCCACTTAATTTTTTGCCAAGTTCTCCAATATGTGTATTTATTTTTTCTGGGAGACTTTGAACATATTCATACAGCTGAGATTTCTTCAATGCTTCGTTAATTTCATATTCATTTGCATTCTCATTTGATATTAAAAGATTTTCTAAAATAGTTCCCGTAAACAAATGAACATTTTGTAGCACCACTGAAATTATTTCTCTTACTTTTTCCGGAGATATATTGTTATAACCAATATCACCAACCAAAATTTCACCATCATCATAATTCCATAGTTTGCAAATAATATTAACTAAAGTTGATTTTCCACTTCCGCTTGCACCGACTATCGCAATTTTTTCGCGTTCTTTTACTTCGAAGGAAATTTTATCAAGTGCTTTTTTATTTCCATCGTAACTGAATGTAAGATCACTAATTTTCAAATCATATTTTATGATTTGTTGAATTTCATTTTTTGGATAAGCTGTTGGATGATACTCAAGATTAAGATCACGTGATAGATTATTTATTTGATCTGAATCAGTAATTTCGAGCAAGCGTTTACCTGCTTCAACACTCTTTGTTAAATACTGAAATGCTAATGGAATTTGAAACACTATTTCAAACGATGCCATTATTCCAATCGTTATCACTGAAAGATAAACTCCATTTAATAATTTATTTGATACATCCGGAATAGCTGCATACAACATAATTGCAACCGTAATATTCATTGCTAATCCTGTTAAAACTTCGTGAAATGATTGAATTAAATTCATCTTTCTTTCTAATCGTAACAAATCATCTTCAATTTCAGAAAAGATATTTTTCCATTTTTGTATTTGTCCATAAACAATCAATTCAGATAATCCCTGAATGCTATCAACTGCTATTGCTTTCAGTTGACTTTTTAATTTTATTATTTGTCCACCAAGTTTACGGCTGAGCAAATATGTTAATGTTGGAATTCCAATTGCAGAAAGCACAAATGTTATAATAAAGATTACAGCATACTTTACATTAAAAAGATTCAGAAGTGTAAACATTAGAATTGCGACGGCAACAAAAACAAAAGGCGGCGAAATTACACGGACAAAAATATGTTCGAGACTTTCGATATCTTCAATTGCGCGTGAAAGTAAATCACCACTTGTTAAATCTTTTTTCTTTGATGGAATGAGTGGTTCTAATGATTTGAAAAACCAAACTCTGAACTTTGCAAGCAATTTAAAAGTTACTTCGTGAGAAATGTATCTTTCAAGATAACGAAATACTCCGCGTGATATTCCAAAAAATCTTACTCCAACAATGGCAACCTGTAATTGATAAATTGGAGTTTGAATTGCAGCGCTCGCAATTATAAATGATGAAGTCATCATCAAACCAATTCCGCTGCCCACGGTTAAAAAGCCCATTAAAGCAGCAAGAACCATCCAATATTTGTATTGCGTTGCCAATGATAATATTTTGAAAAATGTTTTGAT
>DAIRCT010000021.1:36659-38475 GCA_036796535.1 Ignavibacteriaceae bacterium | reverse complement strand
TTTGTTCAAACAAATTTTTGTAATACAACGATTTTCTCAACAGCTCCGAATGATTTCCAATTGCATCAATTCTGCCATTTTTCAATACAATAATTTTATCAGCTTTAATGATTGTATTCAACCGATGTGCAATAATTAAAACTGTCTTCCCTTTGAACAAATCAAACATATCATTCATAATTTCTTCTTCAATAATCGGATCTAAATTGGCAGTGGGTTCATCAACTAAAATTATTGGTGCGTTGCGTAGATATGCACGTGCTAAAGCAATTCTTTGAATTTCACCTCCACTAAAATTTTCTCCTGCCTCGCTGACTAAAGTATCAAACTGATTTGGTAAAGAAGAAATTAGTTTGTGAATTTTTGATTTGCTTGCTGCTTCAATTACTTCCTGAATTGTTGCCTCATCTTTTGACAGCTTAATGTTTTCTAAAATTGTTTTATTAAAAAGATGTGGATTCTGCGGTATCCACGCAATATTTTTTCGCCATTCATCTTCATTTATTTCCAACAAATTTTGATTGCCAAATTTTATTATTCCCTGCGATGGATTGATAAAACGTAACAACATATTCATCAAAGTTGTTTTTCCGGAACCTGTTTGTCCAACTAATGCTGTAACTTTTTTGGGCTCAATTACAAGAGATATTGAATCGAGCGCTTTAATATTTCTTTCCTCATAAGTGAAAGAAACGTTATCAAAAATTATTGGCGAATCATATTCAATTATTTTTTTTGTTTGATTTGAATTCATCGTTTCAGATAATTCATTTTTTATCAACTCACTAATTCGTTCGAATGAACTTACTCCTTCCATACCGGCGTGATAACTTACTCCAAGTTGACGAAGCGGCAAATAAAAATCCGGTGCAATAATTAAAATGAAAAGTGCATCAGCAAAATTGAAATCTCCATTCAACAATCGTAAACCAATCGCAACTGCAATTACTGCAACACTAATCGTTGAAGCTACTTCTAAAACTAATGCAGATAAAAAAGCAACACGCAAAACTTTTAAAGTTTTTATCCGGAAAATATTTGTAATGTTATCAATTCGTTTGATAGTTTCTTTAGTTCTGTTAAAGAGTTTTAAAGTCGGTAAGCCTTGAAGCACATCAAAAAAGTATGCGCTCATTCTGCTCAAAGTCACCCATTGTTTTTGATTTAACTTTTCCGAAATCGATCCAATTAAAAACATAAAAGTTGGAATGATTGGCGCTGTTACAATAAAAATAATTGCAGAAAGTAAATCGCGTGGTAACACGAATAACAAAATAAGAATTGGAATAAATGCAGCAAGAAATATTTGCGGTAAAAATTTAGAGAAGTAATCTTCAAGTTTATCAACGCCATTTAAAAGTGTGTTTACAATCTCTCCCGTTCGCTCAGATTTTAATTTAAGTGGTCCCAGCTCTTTTATTTTATTTATTAATTGCTCGCGTAAATTTCTTTTGATAATAAAAACAACTTTAGAAGAAAAGAAATTTTGTAACCAGATTGAGATTGCTTTAGCTACCGAGAAAGAGAGATAAATAATTATCAGATAAAATACTTGCTGAAGAGTTTGATGAAGTAGAAAAACATTGTTAATTGTTCTGCTTAAAATGAAAGCTTGTGCAATAGTAAATACTGAAGCAATTAATCCAAATAATATTATTAAATAAAATTTATTTCTATCTTTTTTTGTTAAATCAAAGAGTTGTTTATTAAAGAGCATTTAGATTTTTTATCTCCAGCAAAAATTTAATTTATAACCTTCACAAATTTTAAATATTAAATCAACACTTATGATACCGTTTAAAATTGCCACAAGCTT
>DAIRCT010000021.1:31020-36559 GCA_036796535.1 Ignavibacteriaceae bacterium | reverse complement strand
AGTAACTCCGTAGGAGTTAAATGTTTGTAGAACCGATATTATCCTAAAATATCCGAACCCCGTAGGGGTTCAATAAACAATTAAATATTTATCAAGTGATCTTGAATCTTTAGACAACCTCTTTAGTTCGTATGTTGTCAATATAAATTTTGTACAAGGATTAATAGTATTTAAGAATCTTGTCGAAGGTGAAATATTTTAATACCACAATTTGACAATCCTTACTGCCGTCAGGTAAGATCAGTGTGATAATTTATTTATATTATTCAGTTCGAATTGATAATTAATGTTTTCTCACCATCCTCAACATTTTGATATTTAAAATCAAAAAGCGAAAGAATTGATAAATAAAATTTGTTCTTAAAAATTTTGTAAACTTTGTTGGTACTGGCGGATAATAACTTTGTTCAAATAGTTTTCTTACACTCATTTTTTTTCTCCTTAATTATTCTGGAACAACAACCCAAAGTGGATTTGCTTTTGCTTTATAGATAAATGCAAAGTGAAGAAAATGTTTTATCCAATGTCCAGCCAAGCCAATTTCACCAGAAGTATATCTTAAATCTCTACCACTATCGGGATATTTTTCAAAATCAGGAATGATTGGATACATTGTCATTGAAGCAGCAGTTCCTCTAAAGAAACCAGCACCAGCGCTTGCAATACAAGCAGCACCCATATTTGCCATTGATGCTTTTCTTTTTGGTGCATCAGCTTTTCCATTTATCATATCAACAATGTTATATGCAATTTGTCTTGCCATTACTCCGGATGGCATTCCCGTTCTCGGAGGAGTTGGAAAGATCGGAATTCCATTTGGATTTGTCATCGGCTTCGAAATTGAATGAGGTGGAGCGAAAGCAATTCCTGCTGCAAAAATATTTTTATACTTCGGTGATTGATAAGTTTTTGGCCAATCAGAAGGTTTCCACTCTTCATAAGGTTTTTTAGAATAATCTCCATCAACAATCATAAATCCATTTGGTAAAAACATCTGTGAAGTTATATCATTATTATTTTTATCAAACGCTCTTAAGCCAACGCCACTGAATGGTGGAAGCAACATTGCAAAGTCTTTCTTGATAGATAATTCTTCGCCATCAAGATTTTCATATACAATTTCTTTTTCCATTACTTCTTTAACGTGGGCTTGTGTTATCCATTCAATTCCTCTTTCTGTATAAAGTGATTCAGTAAAAATTCTGCTGTGAGTTATATAACCACCACGTTTCAAAAACATTCCACCCATTCCAAAATCGCCAAGTTCTGATTCGTTTGATATCCAGATTAATTTTGCTTTATCTCTTACAATATTTTTTCTCAAAATAAATTCTACATTAAAAAGATATTCAAATGCAGCTCCCTGACAAGTGCAATTACCGTGTCCGGTTCCAATAATGAAGGTTTGATTTTCACCTTTCTTCATTCTTTCAATTGATTCAGATAAATGTTTAAAAGTTTCATCAGCATGAGAATATGTGCAAACAGATAAACTATTCTTTCCTGGTCCCAAACCTTTTGTTGCATCGAAATTTAATTTTGGTCCGGTTGCATTAATTAAATAATCATAAGTTACTTTTTCTTTCTGTCCCATTTTATCTTGAGATGTGTACTCAATTAAAACATAAGGATTATTTGTTGTTGAATCACCTTCCGGATGAATGCTTATTGCTTTCGCCTGATGAAAAATAATTCCTGTTTTTTTATATACTGGCTCAAGCGGAAAAGTAACTTGCTCTGGTTTCATATAACCAACACCTACCCAAATATTCGAGGGAATCCAATTCCATTTACTATTTGGTGAAATGACAACTACTTCATGTTTGCCTGATAGTTTTCTGCGAGCGTGAAGAGCTGCAGTTTGTCCTGCTATTCCTGCTCCAAGAATTAGAAGGCGAGCCATGTGACCTCCATTATTTATATTTTTTTAATAATACAATTGAAACAACAAAAACTAAAATCATTCCACTAAGAACACCAATCTCAAGCATGTACATACTTATTTTTTCCTGAAAGTAAGCTGTCTCCACACTGATAATTAATATTCTTCTGATTGCTGCAATTAACCCAACAATTAAAAATGGTTCTGAACACAAAACATGTTCTTTAATTGTAATACGAACTGTGTAGAGAATTTCCAAAACCATTACTAATAAAAGTGTTTTAGAAATAATTTCAATAATAGTTTGAACTTGATTTTCTGCTTTGAAGAATTCAGGGAATGAGATGAACTCGTTATAAATTAATAAAATTGCGCTGGCTGTTAAAAGTAAGGCAACAATTACATAAATAACATCTTCAACAAAACTTAATGAGTGAATTATTTTTTCTTTCACATTATCACCTTAGAGATGATTTTAATAATTGTGCCCGAATGACAAGAAACATTCAGGCACATTACAAATTTAACAAAAATAAAATTCTAGTATTCAAGCTTTTGTTTAGTTGAAACTCTTTTTCTGAAAATCCAATAACTCCACGCCTGATAAGCAAGTACAACTGGAACAAATATTACAGCAACAATTGTCATCACTTTTAATGTGTATGGGCTTGAGGAAGCATTGTAAATGGTTAAACTCCAGTCTGGATTTGTACTCGAAACCATTACACGTGGAAAGAGTCCCATAAACACAGTGATGGTTGAGAATGCAATTGTAATTCCTGTCATCACAAAAGCCCAACCTTCTTTTTGAATTTTTAATAAATATCCAACAGATAAAATTGCGAGTCCTGCAATTATTGGAACAGCACCTGGATTAATGCCAAGTTTGCTGAACATATCCGTATCAAAATAGCCAAGAATTACATAAGCAAATAAAACAACAGTTGCAGGCAGCCACAATTTATTAGCAACTTTTCTTGCTCTTTCTAAAAGACTGTCTGTTAATTTTAATGTTAAAAATATTGAGCCATGCAAAGTAAAAAGTAATAATGAAGCAACTCCACCAATCAATGAATAAGGATTTAACAGTGTGAAAAAATTTCCTGTGAAATTCATTTTATCATCAATTGGAACTCCACGAATAAGATTTGAAATTGCTACACCCCAAAGTAATGCAGGAACAAAACTTCCAACAAAGATTACCCAATCCCAACGATTGCGCCAAACCGGATCATCTTTTTTACTTCTGTATTCAAAAGCAACACCACGAGCAATTAATGCAAGCAACATCACAACAAGTGCTAAATAAAATCCACTAAATAAAGTTGCATACCAGTTTGGAAATGCAGCGAACATTGCACCTCCGGCGGTTAACATCCAAACTTCATTCCCATCCCAAAATGTTCCAATAGAATTTATAATTGCTCTGCGTTCTTTATCTTCTTTACCAAGAAATGGTAAGAGAATCCCAACGCCGTAATCAAATCCTTCAAGAAAAAAGAATCCGATGAATAAGACAGCAATAAGAATAAACCATATTGTGTTAAGATCCATTATATCCTCCTATGCCTTAGTTAAAACTGAGTTATCAATTGATGCTTCTTCGCTTTCAATTTCGTCAACATTGCGGGAAGCAAATTTTTTAAATACTGAGATCATAATGACGATTAGTGCTGCATAGAGTAATGTATAAGCTATCAAAGAAAAAAGCACTTCGCCGGCAGTGACTGTATTTGAAACTGAATCAGCAGTTTGAAACAAACCAAATACCGTCCACGGTTGCCTTGCCAACTCAGTAAATAACCATCCGGTCGAATTTGCAATAACAGGTAAAAATAATGACCAGAAAACAATTTTGTACCAAAGTGGATTAAATTCGAACTTAGATTTGAATGCTTGAATTGTAGTGAGTAATGCAATTAATAACATTAGAAAACCAGCACCCACCATAATTCTGAAAGTCCAATAAGAAACTGCTACTGGCGGTACATAATCACCAGGACCAAATTTCGCTTCGGCTTCTTTTTGTAAATTATTTATTCCTTTTACTTCACCTTCAAATTTATTGTATGCAAGAAAACTTAAAGCTCCAGGAATTTTTATGGCAAAAACATCCTTTCGATTTTTTTCATCTCCAAAAGTGAATAATGACATTGATGCAGGATTTTCAGAATCCCACAAAGCTTCTGCTGCAGCCATTTTCATTGGTTGAACTTTAACCATATATTGAGCTTGAGTATGTCCTACTAATACAACTAGTAAAGAACCAACCAAAGCATAAACAGCACCGAACTTAAATGATTTCATAAATACTTCGTGTTTACCTTTTTTAACTAATTGGTAAGCGCTGATTGAAAGAATTAAAAATCCTGCTGTTGCAACTGCACCAAAAAATACGTGTGGGAATTGAACCCAAAGATGACCATTGGTTATTATGGCGAAGAAGTCAGTCATTTCCGCTCTGCCATTTCTGATTGCATAACCGACCGGTTGTTGCATAAAAGAATTAGCTGCTAAAATCCAAATTGCTGAGAGGTTCGAACCAATTGCAACAAGCCAAATCGAAGCAAGATGTGCTTTCTTAGGAATTCTATCCCACCCGAAAACCCAAATGCCAAGGAATGTTGATTCCATAAAGAATGCAAGCAAAGCTTCAATTGCAAGCGGAGCTCCGAATATATCTCCCATAAATCTTGAGTATTGAGACCAGTTCATTCCAAATTGAAATTCCTGAACAATACCAGTTACGACACCAATTGCAAAGTTGATGAGAAATAATTTTCCCCAAAACTTTGTCATTTTTTTGTATGCTTCATTACCTGTTCTGTAATATGCAGTTTGCATTATAGCAACTGCGATCGAAAGCCCTAAGGTAATTGGCACAAAGAAGAAGTGATAAACAGTTACTATTGCGAACTGCCATCTTGCTAAAGTTAATGCATCCATATTTTACCTCATGTTTATTGAGTAATTAAGTGATTAAAGATTTTGTTCTGTGAGTATGTAGTCAGAAAACTTTTGATTTTTCAATTTATCCATTAATAATTTTTCTTCGTTAATCCATAAAGAATGAAACTTACAACCGAACATCAATTCACATACAAAATTTTCTTTTAAACAATCGTTAAATTTTACTTTGAATCCAATTGCATCAAGCACATCATACATAGAAAGTTTTTTAGGATTTGCTTTTAGAAAAACTCCACCATATTTACCTTGTATTGAATCTGTGATATTGGCTTTTTTTAATTTATGTATAATACGTGAAGCAAATTTTTGAGAGATGAAAAGTTTTTGGGCAAGTTTCGGAACTGAAATAAATTCTCCTTTTGGCAATCCTGCAAGAAAGGCTGTCATTCGTAATGCATAATCTTGTTCTCTTGATATAAAACTATTTCTTCGCATTTTCTAAACATTACCTAAAAGGTTATGTTTAAAATAAAGTGTTTAAAAATAATTACAAAATTATTTTATTAATTTTATGTAATCGATTTAAGATAGATTTTCAGCGTATTTTTTCTTATTTAAAATTTTAAACTACTCACTGACAAAAAAGCCCAATTCCTAAAAGAAATTGGGCTTGACAATTCATCAATAAATTATTTTTAACAACCACCAACAACACGTTTTTGTTCTTTCTTTACTGGTCCAGCAGAT
>DAIRCT010000021.1:0-31010 GCA_036796535.1 Ignavibacteriaceae bacterium | reverse complement strand
GATAAGTATTAACATATTAACTCTCTAGTAAAATCAAATAAGTTTTTATATTTAGATAAAATATCCTTTATGAAACTTCTTCCTCATTTTTAATAACGAAGCAATCTCAAAAAAAATTTTAACAACCACCAACAACACGTTTTTGTTCTTTCTTTACTGGTCCAGCAGATTTATTGTTTTGTATCAACACCGGAATTACTGCTTTGGCTTTTGTACGAAAACGATTTTGATAAACTTCATCAATGTTCTTTGGATTTTCAATTGGTTTGAAGTTTAATATCTGTTCTCTGAAAGCATTCAAACCACCTTGCAAAATTTTAATTCGCTTGTAACCAAGTTCTGTTGCAATTATTGCCATCTTTCTTTCAGTCAATTCATCATTGGCAACGAATACGTTTATTTTATGTTTCAATCTAAGCAATTGATTTGGTTCTTTTTCAAATAAGTTATCAATCGTAAACAAAGTTGATTTTGGTAAACTTTCTTTTGTGTACTCTTTTTCCGGTCTGAAATCAATTATCTGAAATTTATTATCCTGATCATCCATTAAACGATAAGCAAATTCATCCGCTGTCATCGTTTCAAGATTATAGGACTTAACAAAATTCGTATCTTCAACTAATTGTGTTAAAGTTGCTTTTCTATCAGGAAAAACAAATGCAGATAATGCCATTAAAATTCCAATTGATGCTATGCCAATGTAATAAGGGGTAAAACGAACAGGCGGTTTACTAACTTTATTAACTTTGTTTTCTACAATCGAAGCAATCCAAAAAGAAAATAAACCGACAACAATAAAAATGAAAGCAAAAACATTTTGCGACATTCCAAGTGTTTCAAAAAATCTTGGGCTTCCCAAATTTGCTGCTTTGTATAAAGGTTCAAAAAGTGGATAACCTTCTGCAAAAACTATTACGCCTAAAAAAGCTCCAACAATAAAAATCATAGCATCAATTTTCCCGATTGCTGCTGCGCAAACGCTTGTACCGGGGCAAAAGCCGCCAACCACAAAACCTAATCCCATTATCAATCCACCAATTATTGCAGACCAAAGAAAAGTAGGATTAATATAAACAAGACTCATATCAAGTAAACCAAAGTGGGCTAATCCCATAACTCCGATCATCGCAACTAATCCTGCAGTAAAGAAAACACGAAGCACAGTAAAATCATAGCCGTAAAATAATCCTACTAATTTTTTTGAAGTAGAGAATCCGGCTTGCTCTAAAATTGCACCGAATAAAATTCCAATAACCAGTGCAACGATAAAATTTAAGTTATTACTTATAATATCAGGAACTAATGGTCCCATTTCAAAATCTCCTTATTAAATCCAAAATTTTCTAAAAAAGTATGCAAACGCATATGCACCGGCAAAGATTGCAAACATTGTAATAATTCCGCCGGTAGACATTACAGCCATTCCACTTAAAGCAGCACCGCTTGTGCATCCTCGCCCGAGCTGTGAACCAACTCCCCAAAGCAAACCACCAATTAAAGCTCCGGCTATTCTTATTTTAGTTGTTGTGTGCGGGCCTTTTTCTAATTTAAAATCCAAACGATTGGAAATAAGTCCTGATAAAAAAGCACCGATCAAAACACCGGTTACTTCAAACACAAGCCAGTTCATTAACGGACTTGAGCCAGGATGTTCTTTACCATATTCTTCATAAAATTTTGTATTGGCTGTGTGTGTTGGTGCAACTTTTTCAACAACAGTAACAGCATAACTTTTGAACGCACCGCTTGCGCCTAAGCCACGACCTGTGATATAAATTGTTGCAATCAATAATAAGCCAAGTAAAACTCCGGCTAAATATGGATTCATATATTTTGTTTCTTCCATAAAATCCTCTAATCTATATTTTGTGTTGATAAATTTTTCTCATTAACATTTTTTTCAGCTTTATCTTCATCTTCTAACTCTTCATAACCAGTTAACATAGCTTTAAGATTTGATGTTACAGTTTCTCCGGTAGTGATTAAATAAAGATGAGTTACTATAAAGATGATTAATAAAATTGCCGCAACAGTATGAAATATTGCGATGAATTCAAGAGATTGAATATTTATTGCTTCAACGCCCTGTTTGCTTGGATAACGATAAAACATATAAAGCAAACCTGAAGTAACACTTAATGGAATAACTAAAATTTTCAAACCGAAGTATGTTAGTTTTTGTAATGGATTAAGTTTACTTAAAACAGTTTTTTTAGTTGGATGCGGTGCATTTCTGAAAATTCCAAAAATGTAATAATCCAACTGAGCTTTAATGTTTTTTAAAGTTGGAAGATATTGTTTGTATTCTCCTGTTGTTAAATGCCAGAATATTGTAAAAATAATCAGACCGATAAACATATATGCTGCAACATTGTGATAACGAACAGCATCACGATATCCGAAGAAGGAATATACACCGTGAATTTCAAATCCGGTAAATGCAAGAAAGAAAATTAAAATTGCCTGCATCCAATGCCAGAATCTTTCAAAACCTTTATATATATAAACTTGTTTCTTACTCATTTTGAAACCTCTTTTTTATTTTTTCTGTAAGAATAAAACCTGATTGAACCGTGAATAAAAACACCAATAATTGTAAGGATTAATAACCACTTTCCGCCGCTATCAACAATTGCAGAGTAATCTCTGCCCGGCATGTAAAAATCTTTTAAGCCAGCAAGACGTGAATTGTCTCTTGTATGACATTCATTACATTGAACAGTATTTTCTTTACTTGCAACCATATGATTTACAGGCCAGTACATTTCTGTTTTGATGAAAGAAACTTTTCCACTAAATGGTAATCCGGCATCTTTCATTCCTACTTCAGCGGCTTTTACCCAATTGAAATCTTTCCAGAAAGCTCCCTCGCCAACTTTATCTGCATAAAGCTTTGGTTGGATTAAAATTTTATTAACCGGATCATAAGGTTGTTTTGCTATATGAATTTTAACAGGATAAATCTTTGATTCATCATCAGCATAAGAACCGTGAAGCTGATTTAACACAAGTGGTTTTGTAGTGTCTTGAATTACATCGCCTTCAAGATAATGCGATGCAGTGCCATTAAACCAAATGTAATCTGGCTTAACATTTTTCTTCCAAACAAAACTTCCTTTGATTGACATATAAGCGTGATTGCCCATACTATCTTCTTCAACATAAGGTTCACCATTTTTCAATTTACCAGCAGTGGACCAATCCCAATACATTTTAGTCGCGTTTCCTTTTGCATAAGTCGGGATATGGCAGGTTTGGCAAGCGACTTTTAATGTATGTTCATTTAAAATATCATCTTTATGAGGATTAGCAGTATGGCATTGTTCACAAGTATTACGATTGTGATTCATTGATGAAAGTGAATAAACTTTTCCCGCAATGTTATGCTGTTTGGTTGTATGGCAATCTACGCATTGTAAATTTGCACCATCGCTTGCCATGTGAATATCAATATCCTTCGAAGGTTCAAATTGCGACATTTCAAGATCGCCATGTTTTACATTATTGCCACCACCGCCGTAGAAATGACAAACACCACAATTGCTTCTTTTTGGTTCTCCAATGCTTTCAGCAATTTTAGTAAAATCAAGTGTGGCTAGCGGGGCTCCACCTTTTTCAGGAGCTTTTGCATAAGTTTCAGTATTATCGTGGCAAATCATGCAATCAATATTTTTAGGATCTGTAAAGATTGTTCGCTTTTCATCCATCCCAAGACCAATATGGCATTTAGCACAACTTTCTTCATTTCCTTTTGTGCCGATACAAAAATTATTTATTGCATTTGCCTTACCGAGATAAATCACACCGCGTCCTTGAACGAATTCTTCGCGTTCCCAATTCCAGTGATTAGAATTCATCACTTGATGGGCGGTCATATTATGGCAAGATTCGCATGCCTCGGTTACTTGTTGCGGTGATGTAAATTTTTGTTGGAGAATAGCAAACTTGCTATGATCAACAGAAGGTTTTTCTTTTTTAGAATATTTTTCTTTCAGCTTCATTAACGTCGTTGGTTCAGTGTCTTTTTGTGAAAGAGTACCTACAGCAATAACTATCAATAAACTGATAAAAGCGAGTATGAGAATTATTTTTTTCATTTAATTAACCTGGATTATTTTATTCAGAAAATGTTTTAGACTATAAAATTATTTTTGATTTACCCATTTTTTAAAAACATCAACAAGAATTTCCAGCGAAGAAAGGATTTTTTCCATTTCTTCCTCTTTAACACTCTGGAGTATTCTGTTATGTAGTTCAAGATAATTTTGTTGAAGATTGGAAATTAGAGGGGCTGCTTTTGGCATAAGGTTAACAATAATTACGCGCTTATCTTTCGGATCCAATGTACGTGAGATCAGCTTTTTATCTTCTAAAGAGGTTAAAATATGAGTTATTCTACCAGGAGTAAGTTTAAGTATATCACGTAACTCCTTAATACTGTAAGTAGGCGTAACGGCAAGAAGTTTTAAAAATCTTACTTCCGTTGGAGACAGATTAAAACTTGAAGCAAAATATTCTTCTTTAATATTACAATTTCGTGTTAACTCACAAATTAACTCGGCAACCGGTTCTATATTATCAGCCATAATTACAAATCTTTAATTATTTTACACCCTAAAATAATGCTGATTTTATAATTTCCAAAAATATTTTTTTATACCCTTTAAAATTCTTGCAAAGTTGAACCAAATTATCATTAAAATCATCTTATAAAAAAAAATTAAGCTTTAAGTTTAATAGTCCTATTTTTTATCTCAGTTAAAAACAGGATATTTTTTTATTTATTGATATATTTGCACACCAAAATCAAATACTTTAGAAAAAATGGTTATAAAATGATTTACGAAGACTTAAACGAACGAGAAAAGACGATATTACGATCAATTATTCAGCAATTTATTCTTACTGCTGCTCCGGTTGGATCGCGAAATATTACAAAAAGATTTAACATTGGTTTTTCGCCTGCAACCGTTAGAAATATTATGTCTGATCTGGAAGATTCTGGATTTATTAATCATCCTCATACCTCAGCCGGAAGGGTTCCGACAGATAAAGGTTACAGATACTACGTTGATGCTTTGATGGAAATACAAAAGTTAAAGAGTTCTGAAAAAGATATTATTGAAAAAAGTCTGGATAAAAATCTAACTGAAACTGATGATATTCTTAAAATAGCATCTCGATTACTTAGCAATATCACAAGACAAATTGCTTACGTTACATATCCTACACTTGAAAAAGGAATTTTAGAGAAGATTCAATTAGTTAGTTTAACTTCTACGAGATTATTAGTTGTTGTAAGTATTAAATCAGGGTTAGTTAAAACTATTACTTTGGAATTTCAAACTGAGCTGGATAATTCAAAACTTCAAAAAGTTGAAAGTTTGCTTAATCAAAGATTAAGCGGACTTACATTTAAAGAGATAAGATCAACTTTTAAAGATAGATTTGCAGATATCGGTTCTGAAGAAAGACCAATTATAAGATTATTCTTTGATTCAGTTGATAAGATTTTTATGGATCAAACCAAAGATGATAATCTTGTTATTACAGGTGCTGCTAATGTTATTCATCATCCTGAGTTTGAGGATCCTGAAAAAATTCAAAGTATAGTTGAGCTTATCGAAGACAAAGATATCATTATCCATATTATGGAAAAGAAAAAAATTGAGGACACAAAAAATGTTATTATTTCTATTGGAAGCGAAAATGAGGATGAAAAATTGAATGAGTATAGTTTGATTACAAAAGAATATAAATTTGGAGAAACATCCGGTAAAGTCGGCATCATAGGACCAAAACGGATGGAATATTCTAAAGTTATTGCTATTGTTTCATATCTTGCTGAAATGCTTTCAGAAGTTTTAACAGGAAATAAATAGGAGGTTTAAATAAATGTCTACTAAAAAAAATAAGGATGAAATGAAAGAAGAATTAAAAGAAAAAATGAATGAGGATAATGAGATAAAGGATGAATCCTTAAATGAAGAAGAATGTGCTGAGGAAAAATCTGATCTTGAAGAAAAAATAAAATCACTTGAAGATGAGATTAATAAATATAAAGAGTTAGCTTTAAGAAAAGCTGCTGAGTTTGAGAATTACAAACGACGCACCGAGAATGATCAACTTAATTTACTTAAATATGCTGCTGAATCCTTAATAATAAAACTTTTGCCAATCGTTGATGATCTGGAAAGATCCCTTGCGCATATGAATGAAGAGACTGATGTAATGAAAATTAAAGAGGGTGTTCAACTTATCTACAATAAATTTATCAAGGTTCTTGATGAACAAGGTGTAAAAAAAATTGAAGCAGTTGGTAAACCGTTTAGCGTTGAGTATCACGAAGCACTTTTACAAAGACCTGATGATTCCGTTCCACCACATACAGTTATTGATGAACTTGAAACCGGTTATATGTTTAAAGATCGTGTGATAAGACATGCAAAAGTTATTGTTAGCGGTGAATAGTAATTAAAAAATCAAAAATGAAATAAGATATTTAAATGACAAAAAGAGATTATTACGAAATACTCGGTGTTCAACGGACTGCCACAAAAGATGACTTAAAAAAAGCATATCGTAAACTTGCAATGCAATATCACCCCGATAGAAATCCGGGTGATAAAGAATCCGAAGAGAAATTTAAAGAAGCTGCTGAAGCGTATGAGATTTTAAGCGATGATAATAAAAGAGCAAGATATGACCGTTATGGTCATGATGGAGTAAGGAATAATGGATTCGGTTCGCAAGGATTTTCTGATATCAACGATATCTTTTCTCATTTCTCGGATATTTTTGGTGGTGGTTCCTCAATCTTCGATGATTTTTTTGGAAACACTTCTCAACGCGGCAGACAAAGAAGAGGAAGCGGTACACCCGGTTCTGATCTTCGTGTAAATTTGAAGCTGACACTCGAAGAAATTGCACAGGGCGTAGAAAAGAAAATTAAAATCAAGAAACAAATTAAATGTGATAGATGCAATGGTACAGGTGCTGAATCAGGCACTTCAAAAAAAACTTGCCCTATATGCCACGGCAGCGGTGAAATTAAAACTGTTTCCAGATCTGTGTTTGGACAATTTGTAAATATTCAGCCATGTAATAATTGTAATGGTGAAGGTGAAGTAGTTGACACGCCTTGTAAAAAGTGTTTAGGTGATGGAAGAGTTTCAGAAGAAGTTACAGTTAGCATTGATGTTCCCGCCGGTGTGCATGAAGGAAGCTATATGACGCTGCGCGGCGAGGGTAATGCCGGAAAGCGCGGCGGACAAGCCGGAGATATTATTGTAGTATTTAAAGAGCAGGAACATGAATATTTTGTGCGTGAGGATGATGATATTATTTATGATTTAACTATTTCCTTTCCTGAGGCCGTTTTAGGTACTGAGGTTGACGTTCCAACATTGAATGGTAAAGCAAGATTAAAAATTGATTCAGGGACCCCATCCGGTAAACTACTTAAGATGAGAGATAAAGGAATAAAACATTTAAATCGTTCCGGTCACGGTGATCAAATTGTAAGAATATCTGTTGATGTTCCTAAAAAACTTAATTCAAAAGAAAAGGAATTGTTAAGAGAATTATCGGAACAACCAAATTTTAAAGCATCCGACAAAGAAAATGACAAAGGATTTTTTAAAAGGTTTGGTTTATAAAAACAGTACGAGTTAAATTGTATCATAAAATTTAATTTGTGTATATATCCTGTTAAATAATAATCAATATTTACTCGGGGGCTTATGCTCGAGGAGTTATCAAAAAAAATTGGCTTTACACAAACAGAGATAAAAGTTGTACTTTTTATAATTTCCATTCTGATTTTGGGATTTAGTTATAAAACTTTTTTTCTGGATAAAAATCAGTTTAGCCCAAAGATTTATGATTATTCTGGGCAAAATGAACTTTTTAATAATTATGAGGATAAAGAATTAATTTCAGATTCCTTAAAAAGTAGTGATAAAAAAGTTGATTATAAGCAGGAAGTTTTAGATTTTAACACACAAAGTTTTAAGAATATTCAGAAAAAAAATATTCCGGCTGAAAAAAGCATAAATATTAATAAGGCAAGTTTAGCAGATCTTACTAAGTTGCCGGGTATAGGGGAAAAAACAGCTCAAAGAATTATTGATTATCGTAATACTGTAAAAAAATTTAAAACTTTAAATGAGCTGATTAATGTTAAAGGAATTGGCGATAGCAAATTCGAGAAAATTAAAAAATATATTTTTATTGATTAAAGTCTAACAATTATTTTTTCCGGAGGGAAAATGGTTTCCACAAGTTCAAAAAATGAAGATCCTTGGTACATACATGCCGGGTTATACGTTATTATTGCTATTCTAACTTTTTTATTAATCAAAGTTGCTATCATCGATCCCAAAGCTGAGATGGATGCCGAAAATTATTATAAAAAAGAAGCACGTTTAAGAATGACTAATTTGAAAGAGGCAGAAATTCTTTACGGCAAAAAATTTAAATATTATACAAATAGCATTGAAAAATTAGTTCAGTTTATTAAGACTGATAAATTTGTGGATAGTGTGATGCAAGCTTTTGATTCCACTACAATGAAGCCGGCTAATCCATTTAAATTATTATCTGATGGGAAATTTACACCTGATAGTTTATTCCGGACACCAAAATCTCAAAGACCATTTATAGTACAAATTGATACGAGTATAACACAGGATACTGTAATTAACCGAAGTGGAAAAGTTTTGCGTGTGGATACTAAAAAACTTATCGGAACAAAATACTACATCGAAGATCCTGATGGTTACGGATCAGTTGGTAGTTTGAGTAATGATGCATTAAAAAATACAGCTTCCTGGGAGTGATTTGAAATATAATGCCCGGATTTGAAAATCATGCCGGTTTCAGTATTTCAGATTCAAAACTTCAGGTTGTAGAAGTAAATTTTTTAAATGATCAGTTTAGATTAGTAAATGTAGATGAAATTGCTTTTGATGAGAAAATAAATT
The DNA here is from genome assembly GCA_036796535.1 of Ignavibacteriaceae bacterium. Lineage (GTDB taxonomy): Bacteria > Bacteroidota > Ignavibacteria > Ignavibacteriales > Ignavibacteriaceae > IGN3. The sequence continues at coordinate 22,026 of DAIRCT010000021.1, read as the reverse complement.
TTGAAGTTGATAATGAAATTAAAATTAGCGCCCTCATTCAGGGCGCTTTTGGTAAACTGCAAAACAAAAAAAAACTTAATAGCAAATTAGTATCCTTCACACTCCCCCCTGAGCTTTTTTACCTGATGCAAATTCCTTATGATAATTCACTTCTCTATCAGGATTTATTAGAAGAATTCAAATGGGAATTGACAGTTCTTTATCCTTTTGTTAATCAAAAAGATTTGGTATTACAATATTTAGAGATTGAAAAAAATTCTTTTATTGATGTAAATATGGCATTGGTTTTTGCAATGCAAAGGAAATATCTTCAGATACTCGACTCGTTTTGTAACAATAACAACCTTAAACTTAAATTTGTTGATCATGTTCATATTGCTGCAGAAAGATCTTTATCCATAAGTAATGCAATTAATTATAAAGGTCTTACTTTAAGCGTTTACCTTAATCAAAGATTTATTTCGATGTTTTTTGCATTTAATAGTAAACCACTTTCATTTAAAGTTATTCCATTAATTGATGCAAGTGAAATAACTGATCATCTAATTAAGGAAACATCAGGATCAAATATTTTAAAGATTGAGCGATCACAAATTGAAGCAGCATTTATTTTTGGCGAAGGCGTTACAAATAATTTAATCACCACTTTAAAAAAAGTTTTAGGATTAGATTTTATTGCCTTCAATCCATTTGATAAAATCAGACCCCTACCTGAATTGTACGAGAGCAAGTTATATCTTGAGAAATATAATTCATTCGCATCTGCTGCCGGGATCGCTTACAGAATTTCTTAATATATCTTTCTAATTTTTATGAAACTGCGAATCATATCCGGCAACTTCAAAGGAAGATTGATTACCGTTCCCAAATCAAAGTTTATAAGACCAACCACCGATAGAGTGCGCGAAACGCTTTTTAATTTGTTAAATAACATTTTAGATTTTGACGGAATAGATGTACTTGATCTTTATTCGGGATCAGGTTCTTTTGGGTTGGAATGCATCAGCCGTGGTGCAAAACGAGCAACCTTTGTGGAAAATAATTTTCAGATTTATAAAAATCTTTTAGAAAATATTAAATCGCTGGATGTGGAGAATTTTTGCAAAGTTGAAAAATCGGACGTTGTAAATTTTTCAAAGCAATTGCCGGATATTCAGTATGATTTAATATTTGCAGATCCACCATATTTTAAAGATGATATTTACAATGTGTTGAAAAATTTAAAATTCAATAATTATCTTAAAAAAGATGGCACCATAATAATTGAACGCTCAATTCAAACAAAAGAAAAAGATATTTTAAACTTTGAAGTTGAACCGTTTAAAAATATCGGCGATTCTTGTTTATATAAAATCCGTTATTAGTTTTTTTTTATGATTATTATTTCTACTTTTCATTACATTAAAACAAAATATTAATATGAAAAAAGTAATCTATCCAGGCACATTTGATCCGGTTACATACGGACACATTGATATTGTAAGACGTGCTGTTGATCTGTTTGATACAGTTGTGGTTACAGTTGCCATAAATCCCTCCAAGCAGCCGTTGTTTACTACCGATGAACGTGTCGCAATGCTTAAGGAATCACTGATAGAATTTAATTCCAAAGTTGTTATAGATTCTTTTGATGGATTATTAGTTGAACATGCAAAGCAAGTTGGTGCAACAGCCATAATAAGAGGATTAAGGCAGATAAGTGATTTTGAATTTGAATTTCAAATGGCATTAATGAACAGGAAACTTTCCGGGGATATTACTACAATATTTTTAATGCCTCACGAAAGATATACATATCTAAACTCTACGGTTATAAGAAATCTTGCATCTCTTCATGCTGATGTTAGCAGCTTTGTTCCCCCTAACGTTCATGAAGCTTTGAAGAAAAAGTTTTTAAAATAATTAATTTTATAATTACAAGATTTAACCGATAACGCTTTCTATAATCTAACATCTCAAATACTTTAAATATCAGAGATATGAGATTGGAAAAACATTGTAATACTATAAAAGATTTTAAAAATCTCCCCTTTCCTTGCTTATCTTAAATGGCTCGAATAATTTAACAGTAAAGAAATTTATTATTATTTACACTATCAGAGGTTATTCATGAGTCTTAGTTTAATTGCTAAATCTATTAAAGCCTCACCTACTTTAAAGCTAAATGAAAAGTTTGCAATCTTAAAAGAAAAAGGTGATCCCGTAATTCATCTCGGCGGTGGTGAACCAAAAACAAAAGCCCCGATGGATGCAATGCTGGCAGTTGTATCACATGTTAACACAGGTGAAGTTAGATATGCACCTGCCGATGGTATCCCTGCACTAAAGCAATCTATTATTCGTTACACAGAAGAATTTTATGAAAGAAAAGTACGACCGGAACATGTTATCGGATCAGGCGGAGCCAAGCAAGCGCTTATGGTTGCGCTTCAGGCAATATTAAATCCACAAGAAGAGGTTTTGTTCCCTGCTCCTTATTGGGTAAGTTATCCAGACATGGCAAAATTGATTGGCGCAATACCTGTTGCTGCACTTCCTGAAGATGGGACATTTTATCCCAACATAAAAGATATTACAGACCGTGTTGGTTCTTATACAAAAGCAGTAATCATCAACAGTCCAAATAATCCGACCGGGGCAATGTATAGTGAGGATTTTATTGCAGAGGTTGTTGAGTTTTGTGAGAAGAAGGATCTCTGGTTGATTATGGATGATATCTACCACCGGCTTGTGTTTGATGGAAGAAAACCGATTAACTGTTATAAGTATGCAAAAAAGAAAGATGAAAATTCCAAGATTATTATTATAAATGGGGTTTCAAAACAGTATGCAATGACGGGCTACAGAATTGGCTGGGCAGTTGGAAATAAAAAAGTAATTGAGGCAATGAGCAATATCCAGGGACATCAAACTTCCGGTCCTTCTGTACTGCTTCAGAAAGCTGCTGCTGCTGCTCTAAACGGAATTCAATCCGGCGTGGAAAGTTTACGTACTACTCTGGAGAATAATAGAAATGTAATGATTGATCTGTTAAATTCGTTTGAAGGAGTAAGAGTAACAAAACCTGATGGTACTTTTTATTGCTTTGCTGATTTTTCTGCTTATGAAAAAGATTCAAATAAACTTTCGGAATTTTTAATAGATAAAGTTCAGGTGCTTACAGTACCGGGTAAAGAATTTGGTTTGGATGGTTTTTTAAGATTAAGTTACTGCGGATCTATTAAGGATATACAAGACGGAATAGAAAGGATGAAGTGGGCACTTGATCCTAATTCACCTAACGAACTATATATTGGCGACAGAAAATTAGTGAGGGATTGGTCATGAGTAAATATTTAGAATTTAATACTCCGGCAACAAAACAAGCAATGGAGCTTGCTTCAGATTTCAGATTAAAGAATCAGGGATTGACTGATCTTGACAGAGTCTTTTGGAACCTGCCAGATGAAGCACTATATGAAGAAATTGTTTTTAGAAACGAAGGGAAGATTTCCAAGCAGGGTCCGATAATTGTCAACACCGGAAAACATACTGCGCGTGCGGCCGCGGATAAATTTATTGTTCAGGAACAATCTACCAATGATAAAATCTGGTGGGGCGTTTACAATCGTCCATTGAGTTCAGAAAAGTTTAATCAGTTGATGGGAAGAATTCAATCTTTTTGCCAGGGCGAAGAATTATTTGTTCAGGATTGCTATGTTGGTGCAGACCCGGATTATAAAATGCCAATAAGAATAATCACTGAAAAAGCTTGGCATAGTTTGTTTGCAAGAAATATGTTTATCACAACGGATGACAGAGATGAACTTAAAAATTTTATTCCTGATTTTACAGTTATTTGTTTACCAAGTTTTAAAGTTGATCCTGCAATTGATGGAACAAGAACCGATACAGGAATTATTTTAAACTTTGCCCAACGTACCGCAATAATTGCTAATTCACTTTATGGCGGCGAAATAAAGAAATCCGTATTTACATTGCTCAACTTTCTGTTAACTTTTCAGGATGTGCTTCCAATGCACTGCTCTGCAAATATTGGTAAAGATAAGGATGTTGCATTATTCTTTGGATTAAGCGGAACAGGTAAAACTACATTATCCGCCGATCCAAAAAGAAGACTAATCGGCGATGATGAACATGGCTGGAGCAATGAAGGAGTTTTTAATTTTGAAGGTGGATGTTATGCAAAAGTTATTCGACTTTCGGCAGAACAGGAACCAGAGATTTATGCTACTACAAGAAGATTTGGGACAATTCTGGAAAATGTTGTTTATGATCCTGTAAGCAGAAATATCGATCTTGATGATGATCATATTACAGAAAACACCCGATGCTCATATCCACTTGAATTTATTCCCAATGTTGTACCGGAAGGATATGTAAGATCGCATCCAAAAAATATTATCTTTTTAACTTGTGATGCCTCAGGTGTAATGCCTCCGATTGCAAGATTAAACCCCGAACAAGCTCAATATCATTTTATTAGTGGTTATACATCTAAAATTGCCGGGACAGAAATTGGGCTTGGAATAGAGCCACAGATAACTTTCTCAGCTTGTTTCGGGGCACCATTTATGGTTCGTCATCCATCTGAGTATGCTGCAATGCTAAAAGAAAGAATGCTAAAACATAAAGCTAATGTTTGGCTTGTTAATACCGGCTGGGTTGGCGGCAGGTTTGGCGTTGGCAAGAGAATCAGTATCAGACATACAAGAAATCTTTTAAATGCTGCATTAGAAGGTAAACTGGACAAAGTAAAATATAGGAAAGATAAATTGTTTGGATTTGAGGTTCCTCTTACTTGTCCTGAAGTTCCTGAAGATGTACTTGAGCCATCAAACTCGTGGGGCAACAAAGATGAATACTGGAAAAAGTACGATGCACTTGCAGCAAGATTTATTGATAACTTCAAACTCTTTGCGGATGGCTGTTCTGATGAAGTAAAAGCTGCCGGACCGAAGAGAATTAAGTAACCGAAGTTACGCATATATACTTTTTAGCAGAAAAAGATCTTGATTTGTCATTCCCACGAAAGTGGGAATCCATTTTTTCGTTTATTTAAGCATAGTGGATACCCGCTTTCGCGGGTATGACATGCAGTTTTTGCGAGTATGCATAACTTCAGTTAAGTAACTGTATTTTATTTATAGAGACTTTTGAAAAATTCACAAGGTCATTCCCTCATAAAAGGGAATCAATTTATCATGAGATAAATTTCTGCAATTTAATTTATGGCAATTTATTTATTGAGATTTGTTGTATCGTTCATTGGGATTATTTACTAATAAATTATTTATTCATTTATTGGAGGAGTTGTAAGATGAGCATGATTAAAGAGTTCAAAGAATTTGCAATGAGGGGTAATGTAGTAGATATGGCTGTAGGTATAATTATAGGCGGTGCCTTTGGTAAAATTGTTTCATCTTTTGTTGGAGATGTAATTATGCCACCAATTGGTGTACTTTTAGGTGGTGTTGATTTTAGTAATTTATCCATTACTTTAAGACAAGCAACTGAAACTGCACCGGCTGTAATTTTAAGTTATGGAAAATTTATCAACACTATAATTGATTTTATAATTATTGCATTTGCTATTTTTATGGCAATTAAGGCAATGAACAGTATGAAGAAAAAACAAGTTGAAGCACCCGCTGCACCACCAGCTCCACCAGCAGATGTGCAACTACTTACTGAAATAAGAGACCTGCTTAAAAAGTAATAAATAAGTTTATCCAAATAATTAAAAAGCCATCCACAAAGGATGGCTTTTTAAATTTAGCTATTTCATTAAATTTTCTTTGAAAAATTTTATCGTAAGTGCTTTTGCTTCAGTTTTTGCATTCTCATCAAAATTAGGATTACTAGGATTTGCAAATGCATGATCAGCATCAAAACTTTTTACTGTAATTTTTTTACGGGCAGCTTTAATATTCTTTTCTAAATTTGCAACAACTTCCGGATTAACCCAACCATCTTTCTTAGCAAATATTCCAAGTACAGGTGCATTCAAATTTTTAAATGTTTCAGGAGTGTTCTCAATTATTCCATAATACATAACACAAGCTTTTCCCTGTTTGCCAAGCATTATACTTGCTTGTAAAGACCACCCTCCTCCAAAGCACCAGCCAAGAGTTCCAACTTGTGCATCCTTTCCTGCAAAATCAATTGCACCATTAATAATATCCATTGCTCTTTGCTGATTAACAGCTTGCATATATTTTGCAGCATCATCTCTGTTGGTAGCAACATTACCATCATATAAATCAATAGCAAGAATATTTACATTGCCAAGTTTTTCTTGCAGTTCATCAGATTCTTTCTTTATGTAATCATTCAATCCCCACCATTCATGAAAAACAAAGATGTACTTATTAGATTTTTTCTCTGATTTAACAAGATAACCATTTGCAGTTTTGCCATCTTTTGTTTTAAAGGTTATCATACTGCCTTTTGCATCGTTTAATTTAAAGTCAGCAGGCGTTTGATGAATATCCCTAAATTCTTTTTGCGTGGAAAAAGAAGTGAAGGAAACATTTTTTTCTGTAGAACAACAGGATTTATCCTGAGCTAATGAATTAATAGTTAAGACCAATGCAAACAGAAATAAAAAATTTTTGATTATCATATACGTACTCCTTAATTTTTTATAAAATATTTTCAATTGAATAAACCATAACACTTAATTAATGGTTCATTTTACAGATAATTTTTATTGGATTAGTTAATTAAATATAATAGAATAATTCAATTTACAACAAGATTATTTAAGGCATTTATTTTTCGCATAATTCACTAATAATATTTTATATTGACAATGCACTTTTACATTGTTTCAATTTTATAAAAGCCAATGTATATTTGATCAGAAATTTGTTTTACTATTCATCTTAAAAATTAAAGGATTAAATTTTGTTAGCAGATCGGATTAAAGATATTGCAGTCTCACAAACAATGATGATTTACAGTGAGGCAAAAAAATTAAAGTCTCAAGGTATTGATATAATTGATCTGAGTGTCGGTGAATCAGATTTTCATACTCCTAGTAATATTAAAGAATCCGGTAAAAACGCAATTGATCAGAATAAAACTAAATACACTCTAAATCAGGGCACAACTGAATTGAGAGCTGCAATTGCATCCAAATTAAAAAGAGATAATAATCTTGATTATACGATTGATGAAATTATTGTATCTAATGGTGCCAAACAGAGTATTTACAACAGCATACTTGCAACTATAAATCCCGGCGATGAAGTAATAGTTCCTGCACCGTATTGGGTTTCCTATCCATCGATGATTCAATTAGCTGGTGGAAAGATGATTGTTATCGAGACTGAAGAAATTAATGGATTTAAAATTTCAGCCGCTCAGCTTGCTTCTGCAATTACTCCAAAAACCAAAATGCTGATTTTGTGTAATCCTTCAAATCCAACCGGAGCCCTTTATTCAAAAACCGAATTAGAAAATTTAGCAGAAATTATAAAACAAAATAATCTTTACGTGTTGGCAGATGAGATATATGAAAAATTAGTTTACGAGCATAATAGCTTCATCAGTTTTGCTTCATTAAGTGATGAGATAAAGAACAAAACAATATTGATAAATGGAATCTCAAAAAGCTATGCAATGACCGGATGGCGAATTGGTTATGCAGCCGCACCTGAAAATATTATATCAGCTATTAATAAAATACAAAGTCATACTACATCAAGTGCTTCATCAATTTCACAATATGCTGCGATAGAAGCTGTATCGGGTCCGCAATATGTTATTAGTGAGATGCTGGATGAATTTAGAAAAAGGCGCGATTATCTTTATGAAGAATTAATTTCAATAGGGCGGATTACTTGTCAAAAACCGGATGGCGCATTTTATCTGTTTCCGAATATCTCTAAATATTTTCAAAAACATTCTGATGAGATGCAAGTAAATAATTCTTTTGACCTATCCATGTTTTTACTTAATGAAGCTCATGTTGCAGTTGTTCCGGGAATCGCTTTTGGTAAGGAAGGATATGTCAGATTATCTTACTCAACTTCTATGGAAAATCTGAAAGAAGCAGTTAAAAGGTTAAGAAAAGCTTTTACAAAATTTTAGTAATTATACTATTTGCTTAAATATAATAAAAGTGCTTTCTGAACTTTTTCGGTTGGAAATTCTTTGTTAGTCCACAAGGTAAAAGATTTGCCGGCTTGTTCTACCAGCATAGTTAACCCACCGATTATCTTTGCGCCATTCGCTTCAGCTAATTGCAAAAATTTTGTTTTTACCGGGTTATAAACAAGATCAAATACAACCTGATCTTTTACAAAAACCTGAGGCAAACTAATAATACTGTCCCCATCATTTGGATACATCCCGACAGGGGTTGCGTTAACTATTAAAGAACAACTGTTTAAAAGATCAATAGAATTGGGATCATTTAATGCTTTAGTACTGATAGCATCAAAGCGCATTTTATTTTTAAAGTGCTGCTTAAGCGATTCAGAATGATCTTCGGTTCGATTAATCAAAAATATTTTTTTAGGTTTATAATATCTTAACAAAGTATAAATAACTGCCCGCGCAGATCCACCGCTGCCAAAGATAGCCACATCATTGCCATTAATTTCAGATTTGTAAGGAGTTAGTGATACGTTTATACCGTGCACATCGGTATTATAACCGGTAAGCTTACCAAGATCATTTACGATAGTGTTGGCAGCGCCGATTACCGTAACTTCTTCAGATGATTTATTTAAATAATCTAATACTTTAACTTTATGAGGCACGGTAACATTAAATCCGCGTATTCCAAGGGCAACCATTCCCTTTACAGCATCTTTCAAATTACTTGAATGAACTTCGAAAGGCAGATACAAAACTTTAGTGCCTGTCAATTCAGCCGCTACATTATGGATAAAAGGTGAATAACTTTGCTTTATGGGAAAGCCAAGTAACCCGATTAACTCTGTATTTGCATAAAAAGAATTTTTCATAAATATAATTTAATATAAATTCACTTATCCAGCGATTCGCCTAATAATCTTTTAAATAATTTGGAAGTCTTTATTTCCGGATAATCTTTTTCAAATTCAGTTTTTATTTCCGGATCAAGGGCAAAAGCAATTTTTAAACACTCAATAGCTTCCTGAGTTCTGCTTAATACAAAATTTATTTTTGCTTTTCCATAAAATGATGTGGCATCTTTTGGATTAATTCTGATGCATTCATCAAAAGCTTTTAACGCTTCCAGCCATTCACCCATTTCAAAATAAGTTTCAGCAAGATTAAACCATACCTCATAATTATCCGGCTCAATTCTTACAGCTTCTTTATAACTAAAAATACTTTCATGAACTTTACCTAGCGAATATTCCAAATCGGCTTTTGCATACCATGCCTCAGCACTATCCTGTGAAAGTGAAATTGCTTTGTTAAAATCCTTTAAAGCTAACTGATACTTCCCCATAGAATCATAACAAAATCCCCTGGATAAATATGCATCATAATATTCATCATTTATTTTTATTGATTCTGTATAATATTTTATTGCCGAAGGAAGGTCATCAAGTTCTTCGTAAATATTTGCAATATTATAAACTGCTGTCTCATCATCTTTATCAATTTCAAATGCTTTTTTGAAGCAACTGATTGCTTCGTGCAATTTACCTAAATCTGCAAGAGCATTACCTTTATTATACCACGCACTGGAAAAATTTTCTTTTATAGATATTGCAAGATCGTAACTATTGATGCCAAGTTCTAACTTATTCATCTTAACTAATACAATGCCACGATTGTACCAGCCATTAGGATTATATGGATCAAATTCCAAAAATTTATCATATGATTCTAAAGCTTTTTCTAATTGATTAGAATTCTCATAACAAAAACCAAGCTCATAATAAACTTCTAAATATTCAGGATCACTTTGTAAAACTTTATTAAAATATTCAATTGCTATTTTAAGATTGCCTTTTCGCTGATTCAATAATCCAAGACTGAACAAAGCATCATCATTATTCGGTTCTAAATCCAGGACTTTTTCCAACGAATTTTGTGCATTATCAAATAATCCAAGATTTTCTTCAGTGGTAGATTTATCTATTAAAGTTTCAACATCATTTGGATTAAGTGAAAGTGAACGTTCGAAAGCACTTAAAGCATCGTTAAATCGGAATAAAGAATTCAGAATTATACCTTTCTTTAACCAGTACTCTGAATTGTATGGGAAGATTTCAAGAAGTTTTTCAATTAAAAAAAGACTATCATCATAGCGCTCATTCTCAATGAAAACTTGAATTATATCTTCAATCCTCTCAACTGAATCATAGATATACCCACTCTCCAAAATTCTCTTACACGATTCAAATTCTGAATCTAAATTTTTAAATGGCAGATCATATTCTTCTTCGTTTGAAAATTCGGAATCGAAAAAGGACATTTAATTCTCCTAACTGAAATTTGTTTTATGAAAAACTATAACTAATAAAATATAAAATCAAGGTAAGGATAATTTGTTAGTTAGTTAAATATTTTGTACAAAAAAATCGTAGCTCAGACTTTAGTCTGAGATCCCACTGATAATCAAAGTATCTCAGAATGAATTCTAAGCTACGAAATATGAACTAATTAACTCTTAAAACCGAAGTAACTTTTTGAGCTGCTTCCTGCAAACTTTTTGCAACTTCAAAATGTAAATCGGATTGATCTAAAAGTTCAGCAGCTTCTGCGGCATTTGTTCCTTCAAGTCGAACTACGATTGGAACTTTTACACCGATTTCTTTAGATGCATCAATAACACCTTGTGCAACTCTATCGCATCTAACAATTCCGCCAAAGATGTTTATTAAAATTGCTTTAACATTTGGATCAGAGAGAATAATCTTAAATCCATTTGCAACGGTTTCTTTGTTAGCTCCGCCGCCAACATCTAAAAAGTTTGCTGGTTCACCACCGGCAAGTTTAATAATATCCATAGTTGCCATTGCAAGTCCGGCACCATTTACCATGCATCCAACATTACCATCAAGCTTTATATAATTAAGATTATATTTTGAAGCTTCGATTTCCAGTGGATCTTCTTCATCTAAATCCCTGTATTCTAAAATTTCAGGATGACGGAAAAGTGCATTATCATCAAAATTCATTTTAGCATCAAGTGCAACAACACGATCATCATTTGTAATTACCAAAGGATTTATCTCAAGTAATGATGCGTCTGTTGCTTCATAAGCTTTGTAAAGTGATTTGATAAATGGTATAAAACTTTTAAAAGCATTTCCTTCCAGTCCCAAAGCAAATGCTAATTTACGCGCCTGATAGGACTGTAATCCAACTGATGGATCAATCCATTCTTTAATTATTTTTTCCGGAGTTTCTGCCGCAACTTTTTCGATTTCAACTCCACCTTCTGTAGAAACCATAATCACATTTTTAGATACTGAACGATCTAATAAAATTCCGAGATATAATTCTTTTTTGTAATCCAATCCTTCGGCAATGAAAAGTGTTTTTACAACTTTGCCCTCGGGACCTGACTGATGTGTAACTAAAACATTACCAAGAATTTTTTCAGCATACTCAGCCGCTTTTTCTGGTGAGGTTGTAAATTTAACTCCACCTTCAAGAACTAAATTTTCTCTATTTCTAAAATCATAAACTTTGCCTTTGCCTCTGCCACCTGCATGAATTTGTGATTTTACTACGTACTGATTTATGCCGCGTGCCTGGAGTTTTGCAATCGCATCATCAAACTCTAACATGCTTTTAATTGCAATTCCATCCTGAACAGGAACACCAAATTTTTTAAGTGTTTCTTTTGCCTGATACTCGTGTATTTTCATTTATCTTTACTCTCTTTGTTAATCATTTAAATTTTTTAGTTAGCTTCTTATTTTTACTTGATTTGGATTTCTTCTTGAATGAAAAACTGCTAAAATATAAATATGGTCATCCATAATCTCATAAATTATTTTAAATGGAAATCTTCTAACAACTTTCTTTCTATAATTCTCAAACTCTATTGGATAGATACCGGGGTTCCTTTTAATTTTTTGGATAGCATCATCAATACAACGAACGAATTCTATATCAAGTCCCTTTTGTTGATTTCCATACCAAAGAATAGCTTCTTTTAATTCATCTTCAGCTCCGGGATGAAAAACAATATCCACCATCATTTATTTTTTCCTAAAAACTCGTCCCTAATTTCTTCCCATTTTCTACCAATCGAAGGATTAGTTTTGAATGAATTACTTCTTTCTTTAACAATTTTTTTTTGTGAATCGTTTAAATCAAATGATTGTTCTTCAATTGCGATACTATCCCAAATTTCTTCAACTAAAAGTATCTTTTCAGAAACACTGAGTTTATTTATTTGATTTCTTAGTTCTTCATTCATTTAACTAATCCTGTATTTTTACTAATATAAAAAATAGAGTTTCTTGTCCTCCTCTTCCCTTAGGGAAGGGACGGGGATGGGCTTTTTATTTCTCACTCATAAACGGATAACGCCAATCCTTAGGAGGATCAAAAGTTTCCTTTATTGTTCTGGCAGTCATCCAACGCATAATATTCGTTGCGCTTCCTGCTTTATCATTCGTACCTGAAGCTCTTCCGCCTCCAAATGGCTGCTGACCAACTACTGCCCCTGTTGGCTTATCATTAATATAAAAATTACCTGCAGCGTTTTTTAACCGATTAGACATTTTTACAATTGCTTTTCTATCCTGTGCGAAGATTGCACCTGTTAATGCATAAGGAGAAGTTTCATCGCACAAAGTTAATGTTTCATCAAGTTTGTTATCATCATAAACATACATTGTCATAACCGGACCGAAAATTTCTTCTTCCATAGTTTTGAATTTCGGATTGGTGGTTACAATCGTTGTCGGCTCGATAAAATATCCTTTTGAATCATCAAAGTTACCGCCGGTTATTATCTCTGCTTCGCTGGAAGCTTTTGCATATTTGATATATTCAGTTATTGATGCAAATGCACCTTTATCAATTACAGCACCCATAAAGTTTGTAAAGTCTTCTATATCACCCATTTTAATTTTGCCAACTTCGGCAACATATTTTTCCTTAAACTCTTTCCATAAAGATTTGGGAATATACATTCTGGAAGCGGCAGAACATTTTTGTCCCTGATATTCGAATGCACCGCGCAATGCAGCAACAACGAGAGCATCAACATCTGCAGACTGATGTGCAAATATAAAATCCTTACCACCTGTTTCACCAACTATGCGAGGATAATATTTCATATTCTTAAGATTATCGGAAATAACTTTCCACATATTCTGAAAAACTTCTGTTGATCCGGTAAAATGAACACCTGCAAGATTTGGATTTGTCATTGCAGGAGTTCCAACCTGTCCACCGGAACCAGGTACAAAATTAATTACTCCTTTTGGCAAACCGGCTTCTTCAAACAATTTCATTAAATGATATGCTGAATAAACCGCACTCGATGCTGGTTTCCATAAACTTACATTACCAACGATTGCGGGTGCTGTTGGAAGATTGCCTGCAATTGAAGTAAAGTTAAATGGAGTGATTGCAAAAATATAACCTTCTAATGGACGGTATTCTGAACGATTCCACATTCCACTGCCAGAAAATGGCTGGTCTTGCATCAACTGAGCCATATAAAAGCTGTTGAATCTATAAAAGTCAACAAGCTCAGCAGCAGAATCAATTTCTGCCTGGTAAACAGTTTTGGATTGTCCAAGCATAGTAGCTGCATTGATTGTTGATCTCCAGGGCCCTGCCAGCAAATCAGCTATCTTAAGAAAAACTGAAACTCTGTGTTCCCACGGCATCTCAGCCCATTCTTTGCGGGCTTCAAGCGCGGCTTCAACTGCCATATCAACTTCTTTTTTACCTGCTTTATGATAAACACCAAGCACGTGGCTGTGATTATGAGGCATTACCATTTTTTCTGTGTTGCCGGTTTTTACTTCTTCACCACCAATAATTAATGGAACTTCAATCTGTTTTGATTTTAACTCTGCTAATTTTTTCTTTAGATCTTCTCTTTCCGGACTGCCCGGTTTGTAGGTTTTTACAGGTTCGTTTATAGGTTGCGGAACCTTGAAATATGCGTTTGACATGATATTACCTCAAAATTAAAAATTGTAGTTGAAAAATTACGGCTTTTGGTTGGGATTATCAATTTGGGGATTTGATGATTTTTGTAGGGAATGGACTCCAGTCCATTCCGATGTGTTTCCATTTTTCTCTTACTGCTATAATTCATTTTTAAGATTTATTTTATCTCAGGCGGATCGGTCAGGAGACCGATCCCTACATTTCAATCGCAGATTTCTCTTTTCTTTCGAAATGGCAATTATTTTATTATTTGCATAAAGGTCAGGAGACCGATCCCTACATTAACTACATTTTTCCTGTTTGCTCTTTAAAGTTTTGATATTATTTTATTGTTAGGTGATTATTACAAAAAAGCTATCTTAAACTAATCAACGGATTTTGGGGATTATCCGTTATTAAAAAGGAGAGAGAACACATATATGGCTAATTTAAATTACTTAACCACTATTCCCCGACTCTATCAACATCTTACCGAAGAGTACAGCAAAGAAACAAACAATTTTATTCTTAAACATAAGGTTGGCGGTAAATACGTTGGAATAACTTATGATCAATTTAAGGATGAAACGGACTCTTTTGCTTTTGGGCTTGCATCTCTCGGAATAAAAAAAGATGATAAGATTGCTATCATTTCTGAAAATCGCCCTGAGTGGGTTTATAGTGATATGGCAATTTTAAATTTGGGCGCGGTTGATGTTCCTCTTTATCCATCTCTTACTGCCGAATCTGTTGAGTTTATATTAAATAATTCTGAATCCAAAGGAATTATTGTCTCAACAAAATTCCAGCTTAATAAGGTAATGAAAATTAGAAATAAGTGCAGAAGCTTAAAGTTTATCATCTTATTAAATGAAAAAGATTTTGATGCAAACATTAAAGATTTAATGCCGTTTAGTAAAGTTCAGGAATTGGGAAGAACCTACAGGAAGCAGCATCCATCACTACTTAAGGATAATCTTGCATCAATACAACCGAAAGACATTTGTACAATAATTTATACTTCTGGAACAACCGGCGAGCCCAAAGGTGTTGTGCTTACTCATCATAACATTCTTTCTAATGTCCAGTCTGCACTGGATTGCTTCCCTATATCGGACAAAGATGTTTTTCTTTCATTTTTACCGCTATGTCATATCTTTGAAAGAATGGCAGGATATTATACAGCATTTGCTGCTAAGTGTGTTGTTTGCTATGCTGAAAGTATTGAAACAGTTGCACAAAATCTTATAGATATAAAACCAACAATTATGACAAGTGTTCCAAGACTTTTTGAAAGAATTCATTCTAAGATTATTAAGAACGTAGAAAGCCAGCCATTAAAAAAGCAAAAGATATTCTATTGGGCTATGGATGTTGGTGTTAGATTTGCCGAAATGAAAAGGAAGGGAAATATTCCGCTTACGATGTCATTAAAACATAAATTAGCTGATAAACTTGTTTTCAGCAAACTTAGAGAAAAAACAGGCGGCAATTTAAGATTTTTTATATCAGGTGGTGCTCCGCTTCCGATGTATTTAGGAAAATTTTTCGAAGCCATTGGAATTATTATTGTTGAAGGATATGGTTTAACAGAATCATCACCCGTAATTGCAGCAAACAGAGTAGATGATTATAAGTTCGGGACTGTTGGTAAACCTTTCCCTGGTGTTGAAATTAAAATTGCATCTGATGGTGAAATTCTTGCTAAAGGCCCAAACATAATGCAGGGTTATTACAAGAATAAAAAAGAGACTGAAGAAACGATAAAAGATGGATGGCTTTATACTGGCGATATAGGTGTGTTTGATGCAGATGGATTTTTAATGATAACTGACAGGAAGAAACATTTATTTAAAACAAGCGCAGGAAAATATATTGCGCCAAACCCGATTGAAAGTTTATTCCTTGCAAGTAAATATATTGATCAGTTTGTATTGATTGGTGATAGAAGAATGTTTTTAACTGCTCTGATTGTACCTGATTTTGAAGCGGTAAAAGAATACGCAGACACACATAAAATTCCTTATGACAAAGTTGAGGATTTGGTAAGAGATGAAGAGATTTACAAAATGCTTGATAAAGAAATGGATCAGTTTCAGAAAAAACTTGCCAATTATGAGCGAGTAAGAAAGTTTGTTTTGCTTGATAGACCATTTACAATTGAATCCGGTGAAATTACACCCAAGTTAAGTGTAAAAAGAAAATTTGTAGAAGAGCGTTATAAAGATTTGATCGAACAAATGTATCAAAGTTTAGATAGATCTGTACCAATAAATTAAAGCTTCCGTACGTCATTGCTAGCGATTCGCCACAGCGAATTCTAGTGAAGCACTTTAAAAAATATTATTGAGATTACTTCGATACCAGAGCATCGCTCGCAATAAAATTACAGAGGAATTACACTTTTAATCCATCAATCATCTGTTGATGGATTTTTTTATTAGTTGCTAAAATCTGTTTTGAAAAAATATCTATTTCTTTGCCGCTAAAATCAGTTATCAATCCGCCTGCTTCTTCCAAAATTAACTTACCTGCGCACATATCCCATGGAAAAAGTGATACTTCCCAAAAACCATCAAATATTCCGCTTGCAACATAGCAAAAGTCAATTGCTGCAGAACCGAGTCGTCTTACCGCTCTTGCTTTTTTTGTTATTGCCGCAAATCTTTCAAAAACTTTATCAGGATTATCTGCAAGGTTATAAGGAAAACCTGTTACTAAAAAACTTAAAGCTAATTGATCCGAAGTACTAACTTTTAATTTTTTATTTCCCGCAAATGAGCCGCTTCCCTTTTCGGCAGAATAAAAAATATTATTCATAACATCATAAACAACTCCCGCAATTATTTCATTTTTTTTCATTACTCCAATCGAAACAGAAAAAATCGGAAGTCCGTGTGCAAAGTTTGTTGTTCCATCAAGCGGATCAATTACCCATAAATATTCTGAATCTTTTTTTAGTTCACCTGATTCTTCTGTTAATATTGCATGAGCTGGATATTTTTTAGAAATAAAATCTAATATCGCTTTTTCAGATTTCTTATCAATTTCCGTTACAAGATTTTTTTCATTTGTCTTAAATTCGATTTGAAAATTTTTTCCAAAACCTTCGCGGATTATTTCACCGGCAATTTGACTAATCTCTAAAATATCTTTTAGCATAATTTTAATTCCTTTTAATTCTAATATAAAAACTCTTACTGATAAGACTAAATAAGCGCAATTCCTTTTCCTTGATAGCACATCCTATTTATGGTATATTTGCCAATAAATTGAGCGAAAAATAAGGAGAAAAATTGAGTCAAGCTGAATCTATGGACACAAAAAAAATAATCGAAAATAATTTAATAGATGAAATTCCCGAAATACTACCAATACTTCCATTAAGGGATATTGTAATATTTCCATATATGATTTTTCCGGTTCTTGTCGGAAGAGAACAATCAATAAATTCTGCCAACTATGCTTTGGATAACACCAAATACATTTTCTTATCTACACAAAAAAAATCCAATATAGAAGATCCAAAACCAGAAGATATTTATACCGAAGGAACTGTTGCCAAGATTGTCCAAATCTTAAAATTGCCCAACGGGCTTCTTAAAATTTTAGTGGATGGTTTATTACAGGCAAGAATTAAAGAGTTTACAAATCGAAAAGAATTTTTTGAAGGGAAAATTGAAATTATAATTCCCGAACTTGTTAATGATCATGAGATGAATGCATTAATCAGGCAGATGTCTCAGTTGTTTAAAGATTATGTAAAGATAAGCAGAAATGTTCCAAACGAGACAATTGCCGCTTTTGATAATATTGAAGAACCGGATAGAAAAGTTTTTTATGCCGCTGCAAATATTAATCAATCAATTGAAGTAAAGCAGAATATTCTGAACAAGTACAATCTAAAAGAGCAGTATTATGAAGTAATCAAAGTTCTGAATTCAGAAATTGATATCCTAAAAATTGAAAAAGAGATTGACACAAAGGTTCAGGAAAACATTTCAAAATCACAAAGAAAATTTATCATTCAGGAACAAATAAAAATTTTGCAAGATGAATTGGGCGAAGATGAAGATGGTTCTCCCGAATTTGCAAAAATCAGAGAGCAGATTAATAAAGCAAAAATGCCAAAAGAAGTTGAGGCAAAAGCTCTGGAGGAGTTGACAAAACTTAAGAAAACTCCACCTATGTCACCTGAATCAACTGTGATCAGAAATTATCTGGATTGGCTTGTTGAGATTCCCTGGTCTAAAAGAACTAAAGATAATTTAAATATTAAACACGTACAGAAAATTTTGGATGAAGATCATTTCGGATTGGAAAAACCGAAAGAAAGAATTGTTGAGCACATTGCTGTCCTTAATCTTGTTAAAAGCATGAAGGGACAAATTTTATGTTTTGTCGGACCTCCTGGAGTTGGTAAAACTTCACTCGGAAAATCAATTGCCCGGGCGCTGGGCAGAAACTTTGTCCGCATCAGTTTAGGCGGCATAAGAGATGAAGCTGAAATTCGCGGGCACCGTAAAACTTATATCGGATCCATGCCTGGTAAAATTATTCAATCTATGAAAAGAGCAGGAACTATTAATCCAGTAATTTTATTGGATGAAATTGATAAGATGAGTATGGATTTCCGGGGTGATCCCTCATCAGCTATGCTGGAAGTCCTCGATCCCGAACAAAATAATTCTTTCAATGATCATTATATAGAAGTTGATTATGATTTAAGCCAGGTAATGTTTATCACAACTGCAAATGTTAGATATAATATTCCGCTTCCACTTCAGGATAGAATGGAGATAATTGAGTTACCCGGTTATCTTGAATATGACAAGTTAGAAATAGCCAAACGGCATATCTTGCCAAAGCAACTTGTTGCTCACGGAATCGAGAATAAAAATGTTACCATTTCTGATGCTGCCATAAAAAAAGTTATTACCGAATACACCAGAGAAGCAGGGGTAAGAAATCTGGAGCGTGAACTTGCAACTGTTTGCAGAAAAATTGCTCGAGATGTTGTGCTAAAAGAATCGTCAAATGGGAATGCAAAAAAATCTTATAAATATTTTATTGATGAAAACCAGATTGAAGAATATTTAAAAACTCCCAGATTTAGAACACACAAACACAGTAAACAAAATAAAGTTGGCAGCGTTACCGGTCTAGCTTGGACAAGTGTTGGTGGAGAAATACTTACAGTTGATGTTACAATAATGAATGGTTCAGGAAAACTTACTCTTACGGGGCAGCTTGGAAATGTTATGAAAGAATCCGCACATGCAGGACTAAGTTATTTACGCTCAAAGGCAAAGCAGTTCGGATTAAATCCTGATTTCTTTAAAGGTAAAGAGATTCACATTCACTTGCCGGAAGGTGCAATTCCAAAAGATGGACCATCTGCCGGCATCACTATGATTATGGCAATGCTATCTGCAATCAGCGGAATGCCTGCTTCAAATAAAGTTGCTATGACTGGTGAAATAACATTAACGGGCTCAATTTTAGCAATTGGTGGATTGAATGAGAAATTACTTGCAGCTAAGCGTAACGATATCCACACTGTTCTTATCCCTAAAGATAATGAAATTGATTTGAAGGAAATTCCTGATAAAGTATTAGAAGGATTGCGCATTATTCCAATTGAAAAAGTTGAAGAAGCGATTCCTTATGTTTTTTCGGATATGAAAAAAATTAAGAACTCTGAAAAAGTGAAACAATCAAAATCAAAGAAAAAGAATTAATGTCTGAAACCTTAATTATAGATAAAAGCACTTCATTAGAAGAGCAATATTTGTTGTTGAATAAACAGATAAAAAATCTTTTAAATAAAAATGATAATGTTATAACCAATCTTGCTAATCTAACTGCTGCGCTGAAACAAAGTTTTGAAAAAATTAGCTGGGTTGGGTTTTATTTATTTGATGGAGAAAAACTTTATCTTGGACCTTTTCAGGGAAAAGTTGCTTGCACAGAGATTAAAATTGGCAGCGGAGTTTGTGGTACTTCTGCAGCTAATAGAGAGACTATAATCGTCCCTGATGTTGATAAATTTCCTGGACATATTGCCTGTGATGTTGATTCAAGATCCGAAATAGTTGTTCCAGTATTAAAAGATAATTTGTTATACGGCGTTTTGGATCTTGATAGTACTGACTATAATTCATTTAGCGAGATTGATAAAAAGTATCTTGAAGAAATAATTAATTTTTTAAGTAAAGAAATTTTATAAATTCTATGACATATCAAGTAACAGCAAGAAAATGGCGCCCCAAAAAGTTTGAAGATGTTGTTGGACAAGAACACATAACAGCTACATTAAAAAATGCTATCAAAACAGGTCGAATAGCACACGCATATTTGTTCACAGGACCTAGGGGAGTTGGTAAAACAACAACTGCCCGAATTCTTGCAAAAGTTTTGAACTGCGAGAACCCTATTGACTTTGAACCATGTAATGAGTGTGAAATGTGCAAATCAATTAATGAGTCTCAATCAATGGATATCATTGAAATTGATGCGGCATCCAATCGTGGAATTGATGAAGTAAGAACGCTTAGAGAATCTGTAAAATATCCTCCTACTCGAGGTAAATATAAAGTTTATATCATTGATGAAGTACACATGCTTACAAAAGAATCCTTTAATGCTTTTCTTAAAACTTTAGAGGAACCACCGGCACACACTATTTTTATTTTTGCAACAACGGATATTCATAAAGTTCCGCTTACAATAATTTCAAGATGCCAGCGTTTTGATTTTAGAAGAATACAGCTTGATGTAATTAAAGAGCAATTGAAAAAAATTGCGGATGAAGAAAAAATATCTATTGATGATAAAACTCTTACTCTCATTTCAAAAAAAGCTGATGGTGCGTTACGCGATGCGCAAAGTTTATTTGATCAGGTGGTTTCATTTTGTGGAGATAAGATTGATTCTGATACTGTTGCCAAGATGCTTAATCTTATTGATGATGAACTATTCTTTGAAATTTCTGATGCAGTACTCCAGAAAAATTTCCCCGTTGTGTTTGATACTACTGAAAAGATTTATCAAAACGGATGGGACTTTATAGATTTTACAGACGGACTTATTGAACATTTCCGGAATATCCTTTCTGTGTTACTTACCCAACGCACTGATCTTATTGAAACTGCAGATATTTATCGTAATAAATATCTGAACTACTTAGACACTTTTTCAAAGGGTGATCTACTGCGTATTCTCAACTATTTAACCAGGTTGCAACAAGATCTAAAATACTCTGACAATCAAAAATTAAGAACTGAAATTGGTTTGACAAATCTTATTGGTCTTGAAAAATCTTCTACTCTTTCTGAAATTATTTCCAGGCTGGAATCAGGAAATCTGGATTTAATATTAGATGAAAAAAATATATTAAGTAAGGACAGTTCTGCTCCAAAGTATCAGGCAACATCTGATCTATCTGATAAAAAAAAAGATACAATAGCTGAAAAATCTAAAGCACCAGAATTAGTTTCCGATTCACATAACAAATTTAGTCCCACTCTTTTAAGCAGTGAATTAAATATTGAAACAATAACCCAAAAATGGAAGGACTTTATTGCAGACGTTTGCACTGAAAAGTCTTATCTATTAACTCCATTATTTGGAAATTCAAAACCACTTTCTTTTGATGGCAGCAACCTTCATATAAGCATTCCGGATGAAACGGCTAAATCATCACTATCTTTGCACAAAGATTATATCGATAAAAAATCAAAAGTTTTTTTTGGTAAAAAAATTAACATAAAATTCGATGATCCAGATATGCCAAAGCAGAAAAAATCAGCAAAAAGTGATAATAAAAAGGTCGAATCAATTGAAACTGGAAAAAATATTGATCCATACGAAAGAATTATAAGAGAAGAATTAGGTGGGCGAGAAATAACCACTTAAAAACCTGCTGTTTGCCTATAATTTCCAGAT
>DAIRCT010000020.1:0-44252 GCA_036796535.1 Ignavibacteriaceae bacterium | reverse complement strand
AAAATTTTTCAAGCATCTCCAACAAAATGTCATTTAAGATTGAGTATGGAGATTCTATATTAAAACCAATCTTCACTAAAGAACTCAATTTTCAAAACCTGGTTTATGAATTATCTGTATCGGCTAATCCTGCCAATAATCAATTCTGTTTCTTAACTGGTACAGAGTTAAGAATATTTAAAGATGATTCAGAAATAAAAGCAATACCTGATTTCTCTCTTTACAAAATACCTTCAGTATACTTCAACAATACTACATATTATATTGGTGCGTTAAATAATGAGCTTAATGTATATATGGATGACGGTAATCAAGAATATTTATTTAAAACTACTCTAAATAATTTAATAACTGCACCGCCAGTTTTAGTAAGAACACCGACAAATAATTATGAAATTTTAGTTGCCACAGCTGATAATAAAATAATTTCTTATTCATTAGGCAGCTTGCCTTCAAACGATCCTGATACAATTAAAATAACATCTTTTCCAACGGATGTTTTATTTTCTAAAATTGCTTCAGATGGAAACGAAACTGCAGCCATTGGTAGTAATTTTATAAATCTATCAAATCCTTTTTCCAGCATTGTTACGGAAGGATTTGAATTTAAATTAAATAACGAAAGATTCGTCGATTTAGCATTAAGTAAGAGTTCTGATAATAAAATTATTTATGCAGCACTAACTGCTGACAATGAGTTTTATGTTTTTGTTGATAAAAAACTTTATTCTACTTTTTCATTATCAACACAAATACCAATAACTTCATTTTCTCTAGTTGATTTGAAGCAGGAGGGAAATAATTATATCGTGTTTACAAACGGAAAAGAACTTGAGGCAAGAAATCTAACAGGTGCATTAGCAGAAAACTTTCCAGTATCAGATCCCCAAGGAAAAAATTTTATTGGAAATCCATTAGCTATGGATTTTGAAGGAGGAAAAAACGCTGAGATAATAACTTATACAGATGATGGGAAAGTATTTGCTTTCGATGGCATTACTGGAAAGATTGTTGAAGGGTTCCCCATTACTGCTGGTGACAGGGTTGAAGTAGTTCCGGTTCTTTTTAACAGTGATAATAAAGCATCACTGGCACTAATAAATGCAAAAAACTTTTTCTCTAAATGGAATATAGGTTCAACTGAAGGGACATTATTCTGGGGGGAAAAAAATACTAATAATCAAAATTCTGCTTTTGTAGATGCTGCTAAAACCTTGAATATAATAAACCAATTCTTCCCAACAAATCGTGCATACAATTATCCTAACCCTGTTTATGATGGACAAACTGCAATAAGATATTTTGTCGGTGAAGATTCAAAAATTAATATAAAGATTTTTGATTTAGCCGGTAGTTTTGTAGCTGAACTTAAAAATGATGCTAAAGGTGGATTTGATAATGAAACGATCTGGAATGTTGGTGATATTCAAAGCGGAGTTTATCTTGCAAGAATTGAAGCTATCGGATCAAGCGGTAAAACAGAATCTGTTGTAATAAAAATAGCTGTGGTAAAATAATCTTCTATCACAATTCAAAACATTATCCTGAAATTTTATGAAATTCTTTTTCTCTATTTTATTTCTACTGTTATTTAGCTCAAAAATCTTTTCACAGTTTACGGAATTTCATCCCGAACTTGATTGGTACACAATTAAGGGCAAGCATGCTGATATTCATTTTCATGATGGAGCTGAAAGAACCGCACAGGTTGTTGCAAAAATTGTTGATGATGTTTGGGACCCAATTTGTTCTCTTTACGGATATGAACCTGATAGAGTTCATTTTATTATAAAAGATATTGATGATTACTCAAACGGTGCTACGTATTTTTTTGACAATAAAATTGAAATTTGGACAAGTGCTTTGGATTTTGATTTGCGCGGCGCGCATAATTGGTTACGCAATGTAATCTCTCACGAGTTTACGCACATGGTTCAAATCCAGTCTGCAATGAAAGCATCCCGAAGTATTCCTGCAATATTCTTGCAAGTGCTTACTTATGAAGACGAAAGAAGACCTGATATTCTTTACGGATTCCCAAATGTTGTTGTGTCTTATCCGTTGGCGATGATCAATGTTCCTGCCTGGTTTGCAGAAGGTACCGCACAGTATATGCGTAAGGAGTTTAATTATGATAATTGGGATTCGCATCGTGATATGATTTTACGTTCTTATGCTTTGGATAATAATATGTTAAGCTGGAATGAAATGGGTGTGTTTGGAAAAACAAGTTTGGGTAATGAATCAGTTTATAACTCCGGTTTTGCTTTAACAAGATATATTTCTCAGAAATATGGCGAAGAAAAACTGCGCACTGTATCAAAAGCGCTTGGTAATTTTGGAACATTTACGATTGATGCTGCCTTTAAAAATGTTTTAGGTAAAGATGGGAATGAGATTTATGATGAATGGAGCAATTTTCTTAAATCTGATTACAAACAAAGAAGTGAAAAAGTTTTATCAAACTTAGTTGCAGGTGAACAGATTGCTAAAGATGGCTTTGGAAACTTTTATCCAATCTTTTCCAAATATGGTAAAAAAGTTTATTACATCTCAAATAAATCTTCTGATTATTTTGCTCCTGCCGGAATTTTTGAATACAACTTAGAAACTAAAACTGAAAAAAATATTGTTGGCGGTGTTCGCTCAACATTTTCTTTTACACCGGATGGAAATAAAATTGTGTATGCAAAAATTACAGAGGATAATCCGGATTGGTATAATGTGCATGATTTATTTGTTTATGATTTAACAACCGAAAAAGAAACAAGATTGACAGAAAATTATCGCGCTAATAATCCTTCGGTTTCTAATGATGGTAAAAGCATTGTATTTCTTTTTCAGAAAGATGGCACAACAAATCTTGGTATGGTGGATATTAGCGGCAAAAATTTTAAGAGGTTAACTAAATTTGAAAATGGCGAACAGGTTTACAATCCAAAATTTTCTCCAGATGATTCTTATATCGTGTTTGACTATTCTTATGGAAATACAAGAGACATTGCTAAAGTCAATTCTGCCGGAGGTAATGTGGAATTTATCATTGCTTCAAATAATGATGAACGAAATCCTGCATTTGATAAGAATGGCAATATTATTTTTAGCTCTGATGAAACAGGAATATTTAATCTTTATTCGATAAGTCTGAAATCAAAAACTAAAAAGCAATTAACAAATGTTATTGGCGGTGCTTTTATGCCTGATGTTTCGGATAATGGTGATATTGTTTATGCAGGATATACTTCAAGCGGTTATAAAATATTTTACATCACTCCGGATGAACAAAATAAAGTTATTGCTGGTAACGATTATGTACGATTAAATAATCCGCCTTTAAATAGTGATAAACCAAATGGTGATATAAATAATTTTAATATTACGGCACTTCAAAATTACGATGATAAAGATCTAACCGAATTGAAGAAAGAAAAATATTCAGGTGCATTTTCCCGCTTAACATTTTTTCCATTCCTGCGATTTGATAATTACAATACAGGGAATAGTTTAATACAAAAGTTTAAACCCGGTTTGTTTGTTTCTTCAAGTGATATGTTAAATCGTTATGCAATCTTTGCCGGCGGTTCAATAAATTCAAGATTGGAAAGAGATTTGTTTTTAGTTTTTGATTACAAAAATAAATTACCATTAATTTCTTCAATTGGATTAAGACCCGAACTTTCATTAGAGCTATACAGTATAAGTCGCAAAGCAGATGTTGATGTTTCATTTGGTGCTGATACTGTTGGTACAACTGTTAATTACGATTACATTATTCCAACGAATGTTACTTATGATTTATTTGAATTTGATTTTATTGTGCGACACAGAATATTTTCACGTGATCAGAACTTACAATTTAAATTTACTTATAGCACATATACTGCAACTCTTGGCAGTTTTATCTTACCTGATGAAAATCGAACTTTATATCCTACAACAAAGGATAATTATTTTATCGGAAGAAATTTTGAAACAAGGTACACCTGGAAATCAATTCTGCCAACTAAGGATGACGATATAAATCCCGTTGGCTTTTCAATTGATCTTGCATACAATTATGAATTTAATAAGTTCAATGAAAATGGCAACTATACCGTTGAAGATGGAATTTTAAAACCACAGTATTCACATTTTAATTTTCACAGAGTTGAATTAAAATCCGGACTTTATCTGCCGGTTTTTGATTCCCATACAATCAATGCTTCCTTTAGAGTTGGTTCTATTCTCGGTCCACAGCAACCAGACTTTTTTGATTTTTATCTCGGTGGATTAATTGGAATGAAAGCGTATCCATTTTATGCAATCAGCGGAAATGAAATTGCCTGGTTCAACTTAACTTATCGTTTCCCTTTATTCAGAGATATTGATGCAAAGATTGGTCATCTTTATCTGGATAAAATATTTCTTTCATTTAACGGTGATATCGGTAATGCGTGGACGGGCAATTTATCAACATCAGGTAAGTTTAAAAAAGGTGCTGGCGCAGAATTAAGATTCCAACTAAATTCATATTATCTTTTTCCAACAAGTATTTTCTTCAATGCGTCTTATGGATTTGATGAATTTACCAGAGTTGTGAATAATCAAACAATTAAGTATGGTAAAGAGTGGAATTTTTATGGCGGCATTTTATTCGGGTTTGAAATTTTAAATTTTAATAAACAGTTTAGACAGCGGTAAAAGGAATTTAAATGAAAAATATTTTTTTTGTTTTTGCATTTCTAATTTTAGCAAGTAACTCATTTGCGCAAATCTCAAATAACAATCTGGAGTTTTCAGGTAATTTGCAAACTGATGCAAAGAGGATTGTAAAAAATTATCAGGAACCTGTCTCTCAACAACTTTTACCATTAACCAGGGATAAAAAATCACCTGTGTTAGCTGGTATTTTATCTTTATTAGTTCCGGGTGCTGGTGAAATTTATACAGGAGAATATTTAAAAGCCGGAATATTTGTTGCATTGGAAGCCGCAGTTTTAACTACCGCTGTTATTTATGATAATAAAGGCGATAGAAAAACAAATGAGTTTCAGGATTATGCCGATGCTTATACAAATCCTGATCACAACTGGAGTGTTGTTAGATATGCCGAATGGCTTAATCAATATGAAATAACAGATCCTAATAAAAAAATAAATATTAATCCGGATGAAAGTTTAGCACCCTGGGATAGAGTAAATTGGTCTGAACTTAATGCTGCAGAATCCGGATCACATAAATTACCACCTCACGGAGAGCAGCAATATTATGAACTAATCGGTAAATATCATCAATACAGCTCTGGCTGGAATGATTTTACTGGCGGTGGAAATAAAGATCAGGTTTCACCTAATCTAATTTATTATTCTCACATGAGAGGGCAGGCAAATGATTTTTACTCCGTTGCATCAACTGCGGTTGTAGGAATTTATGTCAATCATTTTTTAAGTGCACTTGATGCAGTCTGGTCATCAATTCAGCATAATAAAGATTTATCGGTTAAACTTAGAATAGAAAATATCCAGCTAACAAATCGTGCAGAGTTTTATCCGGCTTTGCATTTAAGCTATAATTTTTAAAAATATTCCATAGCAATTAAGACGGTTTTAAAATTATTTTTACGTTGTTATTGCTGATGCACGAAGCGATTTCTAACATTTCACATTTCATTTTAGTATTTTTCTATTGATAAAAATTCTTTTAAAAATGAAAACTAATCACCTTATTATTAACGGCGACTCAAGATTTATGAAGGAACTAGATTCTGAATCTATTCATCTAGTTATTACATCCCCACCGTATTGGCAGTTAAAAGATTATGGTTCTGATGATCAAATCGGATTTAATGAAAGTTATTAGAGTTATATAAATAATCTTAATCTTGTCTGGAAAGAAACATATCGGGTTCTTCACAATGGATGTCGTTTGTGTATTAACATAGGTGATCAATATGCCCGTTCTGTTTACTACGGAAGATATAAAGTAATACCGATACGAACAGAGATTATAAAATTTTGCGAAACAATTGGCTTTGATTATATGGGCGCGATAATTTGGCAAAAGGTTACAACCACAAATACAACTGGTGGTGCTACTATAATGGGTTCTTTCCCGTATCCGCGTAATGGAATTTTGAAACTAGATTATGAATTTATTCTTATTTTTAAAAAAAATGGTACAGCTCCAAAAGTAGAAAAAGAGAAAAAAGAACTATCCAAATTGACTACTGAAGAATGGAATACTTATTTCCAAGGACATTGGAATTTTAGTGGTGCTAGACAAGATAACCATATCGCAATGTTTCCTGAAGAATTGCCTAAAAGACTTATAAAAATGTTTTCATTTGTCGGAGATACAATTCTTGATCCATTTCTTGGAAGTGGAACAACTTCTTTAGCAGCATAAATTTTAAAAAATAATTTGAGTGGAAAATGCAAGAATCACTAGTTCAATGGACTTTGCTTAACAACTTAAGCGACCTTTCTAAATACTTAAATTTTAAGATTGCATCCAAAAAAGCACAAGAGTTATCAACAGATTTTGGGAGGATTGATTTTATTCTTGAAGGATATCAGAATAATCATCTTTTAGTTGAACTGGAAACAATATTGAATGAAAAAAGTAAATTGAATTATTGTTTTGATCAAATTATAAATTACAAAAACATCAAGTTCGTTGACAACACTAAATATTGTATTTTATATGCTTCTGAGACAAGCGAAATAGTCAAACCAATAATTAGTTCTTTTGCAAAAGAAAATGATATTTTGGTTCGGACATATTCATTAAATAAAATCAAATCACTTTATTCAGCAACGGTTGAAAAATTAAGTCTCAGCTTTGGACTAGCATTACCAAAACCAGCAAATTATACTATTTGTTATCTACGGTGGTTAAACAAAATATTAAAGCCATACTATGATTCGAAAAAAAGGGTTTTACAAAAAGGGCAACTTGCTTATTATTTTACTTCCCCAAATACTACTAATTTTCGTTGTTACTTGAGACTTGCATTAGATTTTGAAATGATCATTATTGATAATAATCAATTCTTACTTACTCAATATGGTGAAGACTATATTAATAATTTCAACTTGGATATTGCCCAATCTTCAAATTTATCGTCAAGCGATCTAACTAATGAACAGAAAAAAGTGTTGTTGAAAGTTTTGACTAATTCAAATTGGACCCCACATAAAGTTAATATTTATTGGTTCTTAAGATTTATTGAAGTTACTGGAGGTGAATGGTTACCCAATATTAAAGAATTTGATGAGAGTAAACTTGAGGTTATTAATGGCTTATTTAGAGTTAATTATAAAAGTAGAACAATGTATGAATTTCTCAATTTTGCTTGCAACTGGTGTGTTGAATTAGGTTTAGTTGACAAAATAAAGACTGGTTCTAAATATGACCGTATTTTTCTTACACCACTCGGTATTGAAGTTAATAATATTTTCAGTATGGATTTACAAATCAAAAAAAGTAGAATGAATCTGAACTTTAAATACATAGAATGATTTATGGAAGAAGAATTAACAGAAATATATGATAGATTTAGTTTCGATAAATTATTTCGGTCATTACTTACAGAGGAATATGATGCTGAAGAGGCTCTTAGTTATATTTTGAATAACTGTAAGCTAAGTGCATTAGTCTTTCAAGAAAGGATTTATAATAAATATTATAGAAGAATATCAATTGATGAGACTATGTCAGATGATTTGAAAAAATTACGCCAGGAAATATTTAATAAAATTTTCCAAAATAAAAACTAATTCTTAATTTCTTTAAAAATGTGCACCTAAAACCGTTGAAGAATGGAGGAATATTATTTTAATAATGTAAAAAGTAAAGAACACATTACTGATCTTGGTAAAAAACTTTATACTAAAATAACAGAAGTAGTTCAAGCTGAACTTGATGAGATTACTGAACAAGATTGTATTGATTATATGATTAATCTTGTTATTCATCGTACCTTTGATGGCTATATTACAGAAATAGAAACAATTTATGGTCAGCTTGAGAAAATATTAGGAATAAAAATTGAACCGGCACCAGATGAATGGGATAGGTTGTTCAATGTTGATTTCTTTATCAAAATAAATGAGAAATACATCGGTATTCAAATTAAACCTGTAAATGAAGGTATTCAACTTCCTGAAATTTATAAGGAGAGGGCAATTCAAGAAGAGACCCATCTAAAATTCGCTGAAGTATTTGGCGGCAAAGTATTTTATATCTTTTCAAAAAAAATAAATGGTAAAAAAGATATCGTCAATAAAGAAATTATTGATGAAATCAAAAAGGAAGTTGAAAGATTAAAAAAGTTATAGTTTCGATCCTTTTTCATTCACTCATCTTATTTCTGTATTTTTAAAATATGAAATTACCATTAGTAGCAATAGTTGGAAGACCCAACGTAGGAAAATCCACGCTCTTTAACAGACTTCTCGGAAAACGGGAAGCTATTGTTGATGATGTAAGCGGCGTTACGCGTGATAGAAATTACGGCGAGTGTGATTGGAGCGGAAAAAGATTTCGCTTAATCGATACGGGCGGTTATGTACCGGATTCCTCAGACAAATTTGAAGCTGCAATCCGCGAACAGGTTGAGGTTGCAATTGAAGAGGCAGACTCAATTATTTTTCTTGTTGATGTTAAAGCAGGCGTAAATCCAATCGATAGCGTAATCATTAATATGCTCCGTCAGTCTAATAAAAAATATTATCTGGTTGTTAATAAAGTTGATGCAGAGGTTCATGTAGCCGCAGCATCAGAATTCTATACAATGGGTGTAGATAATGTTTATGATATTTCTGCAATGAGCGGAAGGCATACCGGTGATCTGCTGGATGATATCACAAAAGATTTTCCAACGGATGATCTGATTGAAGAAGATAAACGATTAAAAATTGCCGTTGTCGGAAGACCAAATGTTGGAAAGTCATCATTAACTAATGCACTATTAGGTGAAGATAGAAGCATAGTAACGGATATTCCCGGCACAACCCGCGATAGTCTTGATTCAGTTTTAAAATATTACGGCGAAGAAATAGTTCTTGTTGATACAGCAGGTTTAAGAAAGAAAAAGAAAGTTGAAGAAAGTATAGAGTTTTTTTCAAATATCAGAACTCTTAAAGCGATTAGCGAAAGCGATGTAACTGTTGTAATGATCGATGCAGAAGTAGGTTTTGAAAAACAGGACCAGAAAATTATTGATGAAGTTGTACGCTGGAGACGTGGTTTAATCATTGCAATTAATAAATGGGATCTTGTAGAAAAAGAAACAAATACTGCAAGGGAATTTGAGTTAGCAATTAAGGATAAATTGGGTTCTGTTGATTATGCTCCAATCATTTCAATATCTGCATTAACAAAGCAAAGGATATTTAAACTTATTGATTTGTGTAAAAAAGTTCAGAGTGAAAGAGTTAAAAAAATTCCCACATCAGAATTAAACGATACATTACTTGCAGAGATAGAAAGAAATCCACCACCGGCATCGCCAACAGGGAAGGAAATCAAAATAAAATTTATTTCTCAGGTAGGTGAGCATTATCCTATATTTTTATTCTTCTCAAATTTTCCGAAATACATTCCCGAACATTACCGTAAATTTTTAGAAAGATTAATCAGAAGAACTTACGGTTTTGAAGGAGTTCCAATTACTGTAAGTTTTAGGCAAAAGTAAAACAATAAAAATTTATGAATAAAAATTTTATTCTTATTGACCACCCGCTGATTAAAAGAGATGTTACAATTTTGCGTGATGCAAAAACTACTTCAGAAACTTTTAGAGCCGCTTTGCAAAGAGTATCAAATATTTTGGCTGTGGAGATTTCGAAGAACTTTACATTATCAAAACTTGAAATTGAAACTCCGCTTGAAAAAACAGTTGGAGCAAAATTAACAGATGATATAATTCTTGTTCCTGTTTTACGTGCAGGATTAGGAATGGTAAATGGTTTCCTTCAAATAATTCCAGAGGCAAAAGTTGGGCATATTGGTTTGCAGCGTAATGAAGAAACACTAAAACCTATCGAGTATTATTATAAAGTTCCTAAAAATCTTGAAACAGCGGAAGTAATTATGTTAGATCCTATGCTCGCAACCGGTGGAAGCGCATCAGAGGCGCTAAAGTATCTTAAAAACAGAGGCGCAACAAAATTAGTTTTTGCCTGTCTGGTAGCCGCTCCGGAAGGTATAAAAAAAATTGAGTCGGATCATCCTGAGATAAAAATATTTGCTGCAGCTTTAGATCGCCAATTAAATAGTAAAGGTTACATTCTTCCCGGGCTTGGAGATGCAGGTGATAGAACATTTGGCACACTTTAATCTCAAAAAAATTATTCCGTTATTTTTATTCATCATTTCCATACAAACTTTTGCACAGGTTTATCCGGACAAGTCGGTTCATACAATTTTAAAATCCGGAATAAAATTAATAGTTGACCAAAAATATTCTGATGCAGAATTAATATTTAATCAGTTAGACAAAACCAGAAAAGATTTACCACTGGGCAAGATTTATCTGGCTGCAACATTAATTGCAAAATCATTTGATTATGCGCAGCCGTTTGATGATACTTCGATCACAAAAAATCTTGATGGTGCAAAAAGAATTTGCGAAAGATTATTAAAAACTGATGATAAAAATATCTGGTATAATTACTTCTATGCATTAGCAAAAGGTTATACTGCTTATTACGATGCTTTGAAGGGTGACTGGCTATCCGCTTTATCTATCGGCTTAAGTTCAGTCTCTTCTTTCGAATATTGTTTGCAGCTTGATGATAAATTTTATGAATCAATGATTGCAATTGGCAGTTATAAATTTTGGCGCAGCAAGAAAACTGATTTTATAAATTGGTTACCTTTTATTCCTGATGAAAAAGATATTGGAATAGAATATCTGCAGAAAGCAATTCAACATTCCGGTTATAATTCTCATCTTGCTGTACATTCACTAATTTGGATTTATATTGAGCAAGAAGAATATAAATCTGCAGTAAAAATTGCGGAGTTTGCACTTAAAAGTAATCCACAATCCAGATTATTCAGATGGGGATTGGCAAGGGCTTATGAAAAAGTTGATCCTGAAAAATCTATTAAACTTTATTATGAGATACTTGAATCTTATCCAAAGGATTTAAAATCAAATAAAGTAAATGAGGTTACACTTAAACATTTAATTGCGCAGCAACTTTTTAAATTAGGCAATAAAGAAGAAGCACTAAAGCTTTGTAACCAGATTCTCTTAATTCAAGGATTTACCAAATTTGAACAAGATAAGTTGAATGACAGACTGGAACGGGTCCGCATATTCAAAAACGAGTTAATGCAAAAATAAATCTTGTTAAATACCCATCTCTCCCTTTAACTAATCACTAAAAAAAATTAAATTGTTGTTGGTTTATAAAACGTCTCCTTAATTTTAAAATAATGGCTGTAATTAATCCTAAATATGAGAAGATGCTGGAAAATCTTTTGAAGGTTTCTAAAAAAAATCTTCCAAAGGTCAATGAAGCATTGATCACAAAAGCTTTTGAGGTAAGTTTAGAGGCGCACAAAAATGATCTGCGCGCCTCCGGTGAACCATACTTTACGCATCCTTACGAAGTTGCGATGGTTGTAGCTGATGAATTCCCTCTGGATGATGTTACTATTATTAGTGCACTTCTTCACGATGTAATAGAAGACACTGAATATGGTTTTGATTTTATCAGCAGGGAATTTGGAAGAGAAGTTGCCGAAATTGTTGATGGTGTTACAAAAATAAGCGGAATATTTCGCGGACAGGAAATTACCAAGGCAGAAAATTACAGGAAGCTTTTACTTTCGATGGTTAAAGATGTTAGAGTAATTCTTGTAAAGTTTGCTGATAGACTTCATAATATGAGAACATTAGAGTTTGTTAGTCCTGATAAACAGCGGCGGATTGCGCAGGAAACGCTTGAAATTTATGCGCCTTTCGCACACCGTTTTGGTTTAGGAAAAGTTAAGTGGGAACTTGAAGACTTATCATTCAAATATTTAAATCGCGAAGCTTATGAAGAGCTTGCAAGAAAATTAAAAGCAAAAAGGAATGAACGCGAATCGTATATTAAAAAGTTTTCTGAACCCATAAAAAAGAAACTTGATGAAGCCAATTTAAAATATGAATTGAACGGCAGACCAAAACATCTTTATAGCATTTACAGAAAAATGGTTCGCAGGAATAAACCCTTTGAAGAAATTTATGATCTTTTTGCAATAAGAATAATTCTGGATACTGATAACCGGAATGATTGTTATACTACACTTGGAATTGTTAATCAAATTTACTTACCCGTGCCCGATAGATTTAAGGATTATATCTCAATACCTAAAACAAATAACTACCAATCAATCCACACAACTGTTGTGGGACCTGAAGGAAGACTGGTTGAAATTCAAATTCGTACAAGACAAATGCATGAGGTATCCGAAAAAGGTGTTGCTGCTCACTGGCGATATAAAGAAAATAAAACGGCTACCGATAAAGAACTTGAAACCTGGGTAAACTGGATTCGTGATATTTTTGAAAATGCTTCTAAAGAAGATCAGAAGAAAGAACTGTTAGAAAATTTTAAGCTTAATCTTTATCAGGATGAAATTTATGTCTTTACTCCTAAAGGCGATTTAAAAAGATTGCCAGTTGGTTCAACACCGGTTGATTTCGCATTTGAAATTCATAGCAAAGTCGGATTTCATTGTATCGGAGCAAAAATAGATGGTAAGATAGTTCCCTTGGATACAGAGCTTCATAGCGGCGACCAGGTTGAAATTATTAGTTCAAAAAATCAGCATCCAAATAAAAACTGGATAAAGTTTGTTAAAACTCAAAAAGCAAAAAATGAAATAAGAAAATGGTTGAATAAAGAAGAGCAGGCGATTGTTGATAGCGGGATGGAAATATGGGAGAAGAGATTAAAAAAATTAAAACTATCCTTTACTCCTGATGATGTTTTAAGAATTGCAGTTGCTAATAAATTTGATAACTCCAGACAATTCTTTAAAGCCATAGCGCAACACCAGGTTAATATAGATGAAGTTTTAACTGCAACAACGCAAAAAGATGAGAAAGAATATGAGAAGGAAGCTGAGTTTAAAAAGTTTGCAAACGTAGCCCGATCAGATATAGGTGGAATTTTAGTTGATGGAAAAAAATCAGGCATACTTTATACTTATGCAAAATGCTGTAACCCCATTCCCGGCGATCCGGTAATTGGATATATTACTGTCGGGGAAGGAATAAAAATACATCGTAAATCTTGTGTTAATTTAATTAATCTGTCTGCTAATGATGCCAGTAAATTAGTGGATGTTCAGTGGCCTGAAGCTGAGGGCTCATTGTTTGTAGCAGGTATTTCAATCAGAGGCAAAGACAGACCGGGGATTCTTAATGATATTTCGCACTCGATCGTCACTTACCAGAATACCAATATTAAATCCATAAACATCAATACAAGTGAATCCTCTTTTGAGGGAAGTGTTGCTGTTTATGTAAATAATCTTGATCACCTGAATAGGATAATTGAAAGATTGAAAAAAGTACAAGGAATTTATAGTGTCGAAAGATTTGAGAGTAGTTAAGAATGTCTGAAAATGAAAATAGAATAATGGGGATTGATTTCGGAAGAAAAAGAATCGGAATTGCTCTTTCAGATCCATTAAAAATATTTGCATATTCTTATACAGTAATACCTAATGACAGTCAAAAATTTTCGGAACTTAAAAAAATTATTCAGGATAAAGGCATCGTTAAAATAATTTTAGGAATCCCAAATGAATTTAAAGCTTCGTCCACTTCGGTAGTTGAGGATGTAAAGAAATTCAAAAATGATATTGAAATTAAATTTGGGATCGAAGTTTTACTATGGGATGAGACCTATACATCATCGCTTGCCCAAAATAAAATATTGGAATCCGTTACAAGTAAAAAGAAACGAAGGAATAAATCTCTTGTTGATATGAACTCGGCCTCAATAATCCTGCAGGAATATTTAAATTCTATAAGTAATTGAATGATTGACTTTGCTACATATACAATCTATTTTTTCATAGTAAAAATATTTTTGGGAGCAAGATAATGACATTTGATTCCTTAGGGATATTTGAAACGAGTAGTTTTTCCGGTGCCTTAAAAGCAATAAACGAAATTAAAAAAATCAGTGGTATCAAACTTATTGATAAACAGATTTTAGGTGATGGAATTGTTACTGTGTTTGTTAAGGGGGATCTGGGAGCAATACGGAAATCACTTAAATGCGGAGCAGATGTTTTGTCTGATTCAAATGAATTTAGAGACTACCATATAATCCCATTGCCGCATAAAGATTTACTTTCAAAATTAAATTTAGAAAGAAGTAACTGATGGCAAATTCAATTGGTTTGATAGAATCAAAAGGATTGGTTGCTTTAGTAGAAGCCGCTGATGTAATTCTTAAAAATTCACCGGTAAAAATTTTAGGAATTAAAAAACTTGATAATGGATTAGTTTCCCTCGCTGTATTGGGTGATTCAGAATATGTAAAAGCTGCTATTGATTCTGCCACTGATGCTGGGAAAAGAGTAGGTGAAATTTATGCTTATTCAGTTGTTGATGATCCTGATGAAGAATTAATAAATCTTTTTAGTGATTTGTTTAATTTAGAAAAAGAAAAAGTTTTTGAGCAAAAAAAATTTATTGGGAAATCATTAGTTCCTAAAGAAGTTTCTACATCGCCATTTATTTCTGATAAACCTTCTGTTATCGAAGATATAAAGGAAATCAAACCAGAGGGAAAAAGGATAATCAAAAAAGAGAGATTGCATCGGAAGGAGATTATAAAAGATAAACCTGAATTTATCGTTGAGAAGAAAATAAAATCTGAGTCAAAGCTTGAACTGGAACATGATACACCATCAAAGAAAACTTTAAGCACTATTGAAAGATTACGTAAAGAAGCTTTAGGTTTATCTGTAAAAAGTTCAGACAAAGAAATTATTGTTCCAAAAAAGAAGGAAGAAAAAAAACTAATTTTTCCGGCTGCGTCTAAAATAGATTTTGAAGCAATTAATGAAATGAATGTCCATAAGTTAAGGCATTATGCACGTACATTCGAGAATTTTCCAATTAAAGGAAGAGAGATATCAAGAGCTAACCGGGATGAGTTAGTTGAATTATTTAAGTCCTTAGAATAATATATATTATTTAATCGATTGAATTTTAACTTGAGTTAAAAAATTGAAGCATAAAATTTTAGTAATATTTTCGTCATTTATTTTTGCTCTGCTTGTTTGGGGTTCAATAACTCTTTCGGATCAATTTTATTCTTCCTATGATTTTCATATAAAGGTAGTTAATAATCCAACTGGCTATGTATGCGGAATAACAAACCCGGAATTTGTTGCAATTAAATTAAAAGCAAAAGGGTGGCAGCTTTTAAATTTTAATTTAAATCCTCCGTCTGATTTTTTAGTATCTGCTCACAACGATAGTGGTTTGATAAAGGTTGATGCTTATGATCAAATTGCTGAAAATCCTTGGCTAAGTTCCGGTATTACTATTATTGATATTTTACCTCGCAGTCTTTCTTTATTTGTTGAGAAAATGGAATTTAAGAAAGTTAAAGTTGAAGCAAATGCAGACCTTAAATTTCAAAAAGGTTTTGGATTAGCCACTCCTATTAAAATTTACCCTGACTCAATAATTGTGGCAGGTCCAAAAAGTATCATTGCAAAAACAACTTCCATTAAAACAAATTTAGTTTCTTATGCTTCACTTGATAATCCAACCAGCGTTATAACAGAGCTGGGAAATTTACCCGGATTTCAATATCAACAAAAAAATGTGCATCTTACTTTAGATGTGCAAAGAATAGTAGATAATGTTTTTGAAGGGATTAAAGTTGCCGTAAAAAATATTCCGCCAGATAGAGATGTTGTTCTCATCCCGAATATTATAAACTGCAGTTTAAGAGGCGGTATTAATATCATTGGTAAAATATCGAATGATCAAATTAATGCGTGGATTGATTACAGAGATATTGTGCTTGATACGCTTGGCAGTCTTAAACCTAAATTAACCATCCCGCCGAACACACAATTATTATTTACTAAGCCGGAAGAGCTTAGATACATCATTAAAAAATTTGAATAAATAGAAAGTAAAAATCTAAATTATGTTTATTTCATTTGAAGGGATAGATTTTTGTGGTAAATCAACACAGGTTGAATTACTAAAGAAATATCTTATAGAGCAAAATAAAAAAGTGCAGGTTATTAGAGAACCCGGTGGTACGGAAATATCTGAGAAAATCAGAAATATACTGCTTGATAAAAAAAATAATGCGATGGTAATGGAAACTGAAATTTTTCTTTTCTCTGCCAGCCGTGCACAGTTAGTAAGAGAAGTTATTCGTCCGCATCTTGCCGAAGGATACTATGTTATCTCGGATCGGTTTCATGATTCATCCACTGCTTACCAGGGATATGGACGGGGATTACCACTTGATGCTATTTTAAAAATCCATAATTTAGCAATAGGCAATACAGTTCCTGATCTAACTTTCATAATAGATATTCCAACATCAGTTGCAATGGAACGAAAAAGAATTAAGGCACATACGGAATTGGATAGGATTGAATTATCCAATAATAATTTTTATGAAAAGGTTCGCATTGGATATCTGGAGTTAGCTACAAAGGAAAATCGTTTCCGCGTAATAGACGGCACTGAAAGAATTGAGCAAATTCATCAAAAGATTATATATGAAATAAATACTTTGGAAGGCACTAAACATATATGAAGAGACGTAAAATTATTTTGTTCGCATCGTTATCCGTTATCTTGATTTTTACATTCGGTTTTGTTGTAAGTAAGAGTGACATTTACTTTGAGATCGGGAAAAACCTTGAGCTTTTTGGAAAAGTGTACAAGGAAATTTCATTCAACTATGTGGATGAAGTTGATCCAAAGGAATTTATGCGAGCCGGCATTAAAGGTATGTTAAATAAACTTGATCCATACACAATTTTTATTGACGAAAAAAATCAGGATGATATTGATCTTTTAACAAATGGAAAATATGGTGGTGTTGGAATTTCAATTGGTGTGCGCAATGATAAAATAACAGTGCTTGAGGTTATGGATGGATATTCGGCGCAGAAGCAGGGAGTTAGGGTTGGTGATGTTATTATAAAAATTAATGATACCGAAGTTAAACCTTCAATGATTGATGATATTTCATCATTAGTAAAAGGTGAACCAGGAACCAGCGTTCAACTTAGAGTGCAGCGAACCGGGGAACAGGACACATTAGTTTTTAATCTTTTAAGAGAAGAAGTTATTGTAAGAACTCTTGTGTTTGCTGATTTTTATCCTGAAAATTCTAACAACGTATATTTAAAACTTTCTAACTTTAGCCGCTCTGCAAGCGATGAAATAAGAAATGCTTTAAGAAAACTTAAAGAGCAAAAAGAAATAAAATCAATTGTACTTGATTTAAGAGGTAATCCCGGTGGTTTATTAGATGTTGCAGTTGATGTGTGTGATAAGTTTTTAAATAAAGATATGCTCATTGTTTCTACTAAAGGCAGGGATCCTAATAGCGAGAAAAAATATTTTGCAAAAGAAGAACCTTTAGCCGGTAATGAAAAGTTAGTAGTTTTAATTAATGGTGGAAGTGCCTCTGCATCAGAAATCGTTGCAGGTGCAATTCAAGATCACGATAGGGGCGTTATTTTGGGAACACAATCCTTTGGTAAAGGTTTAGTGCAAACTATTACGCCGTTAAGTTTTAATACATCATTAAAAGTAACTACTGCAAGATATTATACACCAAGCGGAAGATGTATTCAGAAAATAAATTACTCCAAGGATAATGAAGTTATTCCATTCCCTGATTCATTAATCACTGATTCCTTTTCGACAGATAATAAAAGAACAGTTTACAGCGCCGGAGGAATTACACCGGATACTGTAATAAAGGATGGAATTGAAAGAGAATTAGTGAAAGATCTTTTAGCAAAAGGAATAATTTTTGATTTTGCGGATAAATACTACTACGAAAATCAAAACAATTCTTTCAGCAAAATTAATGACTCTAAACTGCTAAATGATTTCAAAAAATATTTAATCTCTACTAATTATAATTTCCAATCATTAGCAGAAAAAAAGTTGGATGAGGTTGTTAAACTGATTGATGATAAACAGACCTCGGAAAAAATTTCTGAGTCAATAAAAAAATTAAAGGATCAAATTGCGGGTATGTTTGAAAATCAATTTGAAAATAGTAAACAAGATATTCTTGGTGAGCTTAGGGCAGAACTAGCTCATAGATTTTCAGGTATCGAAGCAGGAATTAAAGAAGAACTTAAGTTTGATAATCAGTTGAGTTCGGCTCTTCAAATTTTAAATAATAATAAAGTTTATAATAGTTTACTTAAGAGTAAAATGTGATTAATAATCTTAAGTAAAAATTATCTGGCTATTGGTAAGATGAAAAATTATAAAGCAATTATCAAAAAAGATCCAATATTAGAAGCATGCCCTTCCTGTGGGGCTTCAAATACTATAAGAAGGTCACACTCACGAAACATAAAAGAAAAACTAATCAGTCATCTTACTATCTATAAAACTTATCGCTGCAAAAAATGCGGATGGAGAGGATTTCTCAAAACAATAACTGTTGGCACTTCAACATTAAAAGTAGTGTTTATTTATCTGGGACTTATTCTTATTACTTCTTTTTTAACCTTACAAATCCTTAAACGCCTGCTTTAGATGATAACAATTTCTCATGTTAATTATTAAAAAACCAGAATAATTTATTTGTGATGATATTTAATGTTTCATTTGTTTTAAAAACTTAATTTTATAACTTTGAGGCACGAAATGATAACTTTTAATGATAGCCGTTAACATTTCTTAACCAGAGATATCCTACATTTATCTCTGCAAATCCAAAAATTAAAAATTAAATAAAAAAGATATTTGCGGAATATTTCCGTATAAAAATAGAGTTATTGTTAGCCCTAAAATTGTCAAAGGGAAATTAATGAAAAAATCTTTTCTGGATTATATTTTTAGAAACAGATTACCTGTTACATTGTTTGTTGTTATAGCTTCATTTACTCTGACATATTATGCTTCAAGAGCTGAAAGAGATGGAGTGGGATATGCACCAGATCAACCGATTGCTTATTCTCATAAGCTGCACGCCGGTGATATGAAAATTGATTGTCAGTATTGTCATATTGGTGTTGAAAAAACCCGATTTGCAACTGTTCCGGCTGTTGCAACTTGTATGAACTGTCACACTGTTGCCCGCAAAGACCGACCGGAAATTATTAAACTGACAGAATATTATCGTGATGGAAAACCTCTTCCCTGGAAAAGAATTCACAAAGTTCCAGACTATGCCTATTTCAATCATTCAGTCCACGTGAACAAAGGCATTGATTGTACTGCCTGCCATGGGCAAATTACTCAAATGGAAAAAGTTGGACAAATGAACTCTTTTACTATGGGTAGTTGTTTAAACTGCCATAGAAATGCTCATGATAAATTCCCTGAGTTGAAAGATAAAATTAAACCGGGACCTGAATATTGCTCTGCTTGTCACAGATAATTAAGATAAAAAATAAAAAAGATTTAATATGAACAGAAAAAAATTCTTTACTTCAATTTCATTAAGTGCTGTTGGATTGGCACTATTCAATACATTTCCGATAAATATTATTTCAAAAAATTTAGATACGAAAAATGGAAAAATTAAAGTAAAGATTAATCCGCTTGCCGTTAGTCGAAAAAAAATAGGTGAAAAGAATGGTTGATAATAGATCTGATAACAAAGAATCATCCTTACCGGAAGAAAAAGATATTAATTACTGGAGAAGTTTCGAAGATTTATACAGCGATCCAAAAATTTTAGAAGCACGCAATCACGAATTTAAAGAGGGAACAACTGATGATTTTGACCCGATGCATTTATCATCTATTTCCCGCAGAAAGTTTCTTGCTTTACTTGGTGCATCTGCGGCTTTAGCCGGCACTGCTTGTACTGATTATCGGGATAAGGGTGAAATCGTTCCTTACAATATCAAACCTGAAGAAATTACAATTGGCAAACCAAACTTTTATGCATCTACCTGCACCGTTTGCCCAAACTCGTGCGGAATATTGATCCGAACACGCGAAGGAAGACCAATAAAAGTTGACGGCAATCCCGATCATCCTGTAAATCAGGGAAAGATCTGTGCAAAAGGGCAGGCAAACGTCTTAAATCTATATGATCCAGAACGATTAAAAACACCGTTGAAGAAAAGTGATTCAGGTTTTGATGAAATAAAATGGAAAGATGCTGATAATCAGGTTCTTGCTGCTTTAACTTTTTCAGGAAGTAAAGAGATAGCGATTATTACGCACACAATTACTTCACCGACTACGCTAAAAGTTTTAGAAGACTTCAAACAAAAATATCCAACAACAAAAATTTATTCATATGAATTATTTAATGATTCAATAAAAAATTCTGCTTGGAATAAATGTTACGGTACAGAAAATTATCCCTTATTAAAATGGGATGAAGCAAAACTGATTGTTTCACTTGAATCAGATTTTTTAGGTGTTGAAAATAATCGTGTTGAAACTGCAAGATTATTTGCTGCAGGTAGAGATATTGATAATAAAAAGTTCAACAGACTTTATGTAATCGAAAGTAATCTTAGTATCACGGGATCAAATTCGGATTATAGACTAAGATTGCGCCCTGAAGCCCAATATGAATTTGTTATGTGCTTAGTCAGTGAACTTAAAACAAAAGGCGTAATTAATTTAGCAGTTAACACATCTTCGTTTTCACTTTCAAATTTTATCACAAGATTTAATCTTGATAAAAAGGTTATTGAAAATCTTGTTAAAGATATTGCTGCTAACAGAGGTAAAACAATTATAGATGCCGGAAATGCTTTACCTGAAAAAGTTCACATTGCTGTAAATTTACTTAATGCCGCTTTAGGAAATAATCTGCTTTTTAGAACTGATTCTGCAAAACAAAATTTGCGAGCCCTATCTTCTACAGAAGATTTTGAGCAATTAGTTTCTAAAATGAACGAAGGTAAGGTGGCTGCAGTAATTCATTTTGATTGCAATCCGGTATATCATTTTGCACCTGATCTTGGGTATGAAAAAGCTCTTAATAAAGTTGGAATTGTAATTTCTCTTTCCGAAAGAGAAAGTGAAACCACAAATGCCAGCAAATTGGTTTTACCAATCAATCATAATTTTGAAAGTTGGGGAGATGCAAAAACAAGAACTGGAGTTATTTCATTACAGCAACCCGTAATTGCACCGTTAGGTAATACAAGACAAAAAGAATCTATTTTACTTACGTGGATTTCAGGAAAGCCCGAAACTTTTTCAGAAAATCTTTATCACGATTATTTGATGAGTAATTGGGAAACCACAATATATCCAACTGTAAAATCATCTTTAGAGTTTAAGCGATTTTGGCTTGGTGCGCTGCATGATGGAATTGTTTACACTAATGAATCATCTTCAAACCAAAACTCAGTAATTGCAAGTGTTGCTTCTTTGCTAAATGATGAAATTCAAAATCCTAAGGGATTCACTTTAGTACTTAAAGAAAGTTATCAGATTGGTGATGGAAGAGTTGCAAATAACGGCTGGCTGCAGGAACTTCCGCATCCAATATCAAAAATTACCTGGGATAATTATGCTGCTGTTTCAGAAAAAACATGCAAAGCATTAA
Organism: Ignavibacteriaceae bacterium; assembly: GCA_036796535.1. Taxonomy (GTDB): domain Bacteria; phylum Bacteroidota; class Ignavibacteria; order Ignavibacteriales; family Ignavibacteriaceae; genus IGN3. The sequence continues at coordinate 22,491 of DAIRCT010000020.1, read as the reverse complement.
ATTTAAAAGATAATGATGTTATTGAGATTTCTGTTGAAAATAGAAAGTTAACCTTACCTGCTTTTATGCAAGCAGGAACAGCTGATGATGTTATTTGCATTGAATCTGGATATGGAAGAAAGGATTCCGGTACTGTTGCAAGCGGAGTTGGTTTTAATGTAAATGTTTTACTATCAAAAAATAATAAACCATCTCCATGGATTTATTCCAACGCAACAATTAGAAAAACCGGCGATACTTATGATTTAGCATCTTCACAAGAGCATCACGCATTTGATAATCCTAGAGTACAGGATTTACAAAAAACAAGACACATTATTCAGGAAGGTACAGTTGCTGGATATTTAAAGAATCCAAAATTTATTAAAGAGAAACAGGAAAGTGATTTACCAAGTGTCTATGATCCCCATCCTTATAACGGCGTTAAATGGGGAATGGCTATTGACCTAAATAAATGCACAGGTTGCGGTGATTGCGTTGTTGCTTGCAATGTTGAAAATAATATACCTGTCGTTGGTAAAGATCAGGTTTTAAGAAGCAGAGAAATGCAATGGCTAAGAATTGATAGATATTATTCCGGTACTGCCGATAATCCAAGTGTAAGCTTACAGCCAATGCTTTGCCAGCATTGCGATCAAGCCCCTTGTGAAAATGTTTGTCCGGTCGCAGCAACAACTCACAGTCCCGATGGATTAAATCAAATGGTTTATAATAGATGTGTTGGAACAAGATATTGTTCTAATAACTGTCCATATAAAGTAAGAAGATTTAACTTTTACAACTTCAGGGATCATTTCAAAGATAGTTATCAGGAAAATCCAATACTTGCCTTGATGCACAATCCTGAAGTTACAGTTAGATCGCGTGGTGTAATGGAAAAATGTACATTTTGTGTCCAAAGAATTTCAGAAGCACGGGCAGATGCAACGCATAATAAACGCGAGTTGAAAGGTAGTGATGTAACTACCGCTTGTCAGGATGCCTGCGGAACAAATGCAATTCACTTTGGTGATATTAATGATAAAGAATCGGAATTTTATAAATATAGAAATCATGAACTTGGCTATTATGTGTTAGAAGAATTAAATATTCATCCTAATGTTACATATTTAGCTAAACTCAGAAACATCCATTCGGAGGAAGTATAGTGAATATTGATTACTCCCAGGAAGCGCCTACAGTAGCAGGAAGGTTAACACTGGCTCAAATTGAAGAGCTTGTTGCCAAACCTATGAGCACAAAGCCGGATAAAAAATTTTTTATCGCGCTTTCAATCTCTGTATCATTTTTATTAATAGGTGCTGCTTTACTTGGTTATACTTTTTATTATGGTATTGGAGTTTGGGGCAATAATCAACCTGTTGGTTGGGGTTTTGGAATTGTGAATTTTGTTTTTTGGGTTGGTATCGGGCACGCAGGAACTTTGATTTCGGCGATACTATTTTTATTAAGGCAAAAGTGGCGTACTGGTATTGCTAGATTTGCGGAAGCAATGACAATCTTTGCTGTAATGTGTGCAGGAATTTTTCCAATTATTCATACCGGTCGTCCCTGGTTAGCAGGTTACTTATTACCATATCCTAATCAGCATAGTCTGTGGGTCAACTTTACTTCGCCTCTTATATGGGATGTTTTTGCTGTATCAACTTATTTTACAGTTTCATTTGTTTTTTGGTACGTTGGGCTTATCCCTGATTTTGCTACAATGAGAGATCGAACAACATCAAAACTAAAGAAAACAATTTACTCGGTCTTTTCACTTGGCTGGCGGCATTCCAACAGACATTGGACCCATTATGAAAAATCTTATATCTTACTTGCTGGATTTGCCACTCCGCTCGTTTTATCAGTTCACACAATTGTAAGTTTTGATTTTGCGGTTTCAATTTTACCCGGTTGGCATACCACAATCTTTCCGCCGTACTTTGTTGCTGGTGCTATCTTTTCCGGCTTTGCAATGGTAGTTACAGTTCTTGTATTTGTAAGAAAAATATTTGATTTACAACATATTATCACTTTAGATCATCTTGAAAAAATGAATAAGGTAATCCTTGCAACAGGAATGATGGTTGGTTATGCTTATGCAATGGAATTTTTTATTGCCTGGTACAGCGGTGTTCCAGCGGAGCAATTTGTGTTTATAAACAGGGCATTAGGTCCTTATGCATGGGCTTACTGGATAATGGTAAGTTGTAACGTAATCTTTCCACAGTTTTTCTGGTTTAAAAAAATCAGACGCTCCATTCCTGCGATGATGGTAATTGTAATTCTTGTAAATGTTGGGATGTGGTTTGAAAGATTTGTTATTACAGTTACATCCTTAAGCAGAGATTTCCTGCCTTCAAGCTGGGCATACTTTAAACCAACATTTGTTGATTTTGGGATTTTATTGGGCAGCTTCGGATTATTTTTTACATTAGTTATTTTGTTCACAAAATCACTGCCGGTAGTTTCAATCTCGGAAGTTAAAGCTGTTGCTGATGGTGCACAACCAACTCATCACGGAGGATCTGACCATGAGTAATAGTAAAAAAATATTTGGTATTGCAGCAACTTTTAAAACTCCTGATGAAATTATTAATGCAGCAAAAAAAGTCTCGGCTTCCGGTTTTACAGAGTTTGATGTAAATACTCCATATCCTGTGCATGGTATGGATAAAGCAATGAAGATTAAACCTTCAAAACTTGGATTTGTAACTCTTGTAATGGGTTTAACTGGTGCCACAATTGCTTTGCTTTTTATGTATTGGACAATGTCTATTGATTACCCGATGGTAATTGGAGGTAAACCATTTTTTGCTCTGCCTGCTTTTATTCCGGTAACGTTTGAGCTGACTGTTTTACTTGCAACTGTATCAACAGTTATAGCAATGATTGCTCTGTTTTTCAGATTACCTGATAATAAACATCCTTTGCACGATACTGCTTATATGAAGAGTGTTTCGGCAGATAAGTATGGAATTGTTATCGAATCAAATGATTCAAAGTTCGATGAGAACGCAGTAACTGAATTTTTAAAGAGACTAAATCCGTTAAACATAGAGATAATTTATTATCCCGAAGAAGAAACTTATCCCATTTTTCAACCGAAATTTATTTTATTTCTAATTGTTGTTGCCATTGTTGTTTCGGGAGGCACTTATTTTACTCTTAATAAACTTCTTTACTTAACGCCATACAACTGGATGATGAATCAGGATAAATTAAATCCACAAAAGCCAAGCGATCTTTTTGCTGATGGTTATGGTATGAGAACTCCGGTTGAAGGTACTGTAGCAAGAGGATTTATACCATATCCTTATAAAGGGCAAACTAATCCAACAGAAGTTTTATCAAATCCCTTTTTACCAACTAAGGAAAATTTAGAATTAGGCAAAAGTAAGTTTAATACTTTTTGCAGCCCCTGCCATGGTTATTTTGCTGATGGAGACAGCAGACTTAGAGGACAATTTCCAAATCCGCCAACTTTGCATTCTAAAAGGGCAATTGAGTTTAGTGATGGTATGATTTATCACATCATAACCAACGGGCAAAATGTAATGCCGTCTTATGCCTCTCAAATAACAAGGGAGGAAAGATGGGCGATCGTTAATTATGTAAGAGCTTTACAGCGTGCTAAAAATGCAAGTGAATCTGATTTAACAGAGATCAATAAGGAGACCGGTAACAATGTTACAAAGTGAATTTAATTATCAGAAAAAAGATTTACCAGCCGGTTTATCAAAATTTGGGATTGTACTTTTTGTTATCGGTATTGTGCTTTCTTTACTTGCCTTTTTTATTGATCAGGAAAGAGCCGTTTTTAATTATCTTGTAACATATATGATGATTGTTAGTATCGGACTTGGATCAATGTTTCTAATTGCATTAGAGTATATAGCCGGTGCTGATTGGAGTACGCCTATTAGAAGGATTCCTGAATTCTTTGCGGGATTATTACCGGTTTTATTTGTTCTTGTCATTCCTTTGCTGGTTTTTAATCACGATCTTTTTCATTGGGCACATAAAGAAGCAATTGCAGATGATAAAATCCTGCAAGGGAAAGCTCCTTATCTAAATGTAACTTTTTTTATTATCAGAACTTTTGTATTCATAGGTTTATGGAGTTTATTTTACTGGGTGATGACAAGAAATTCCAGAAAGCAGGATGAAAGCAAAGATCAATCATTAACTAAAAAGAACATTCGATTGTCAGCAGTTTTTATACTTGTTTTTGCTTTAAGTCTTACGTTTACTGCAATAGATTTTATGATGAGTTTAGAACCGCACTGGTTCTCAACGATATTCGGAGTTTACTTCTTTGCAGGGACAGTAGTTGCTGCATTAGCGGCGATAACCTTTACTGTTGTAAAGTTAAAAGAAAAAGGTTACTTCAGTCCGTGGATGAATGACGATCATCTTTTCAGTTTGGGTGCCTTGTTATTTGCATTCATAAATTTCTGGGCATACATAGCTTTTTCTCAATTCCTCCTTATTTGGTATGCAGATTTACCAGAGGAAACATTTTGGTTTTTAACAAGATGGAGAGGCGGCTGGGCTTTCTTTTCAATAGGTTTAATAATTATACATTTTCTTATACCGTATTTTGCATTGTTGACACAGCCATCAAAAATGAACCCGAAGAGATTAAAGTTTATTGCGGTTTGGCTACTCCTTGCCCATTTGTTTGATTTGTTCTGGTTGATTATGCCAAATATGGAAGCAATGAAAAATGGTTATGTATTTAGCTGGATTGATCTTGTTTTTCCTATCGCAGGTGTTGGATTGGTTTTACTGGTTTTTAATTATCGCGCAAAGAAGGATAACCTTATTCCAATTGGTGATCCTAAATTAAAAAGAGGAATTGATTTTCATCTCTAATTTTTTTTGAGATTTAAGGTTTAATATGAAAGACATTATTAACGGAATAAAGAATAAAACTCAACAGCAATTAAAAAATCCCGGAGCTGTATTTGGATTGTTATATCCTTATGTATTGGTAGTTGGTTTGATCCTGGGAATATATTATGTAAAAAATCTTGATAATATTTCGAGAGAAAATGTTCCACCGGTTATACAAGATTCAACAGTAGTAACTGATTTAACTGTTAAAAATGCGGTCGTTGTTCCACCAGTTAATGTACTTGAATTTAAAAATCCTACACCAGAACTTTTAGCTGAAGGTGAAAAATTATTTAAAGCTAATTGTGCCTCTTGCCATGGAGAAAACGGAGCAGGCGGCGGTCCTGCGTCAATGGGTTTAAATCCTGCTCCAAGAAATTTTACTTCAAAAGATAACTGGAAAAATGGTACAAAGATTTCACAAATTTATACTACTTTGCAAGAAGGTTTGCCGCCAAGCGCAATGGCATCGTATGACTATCTTTTACCAAAAGAAAAGTTTGCTTTAGCGCAGTATATCAGAACTAATTTTATTCCTGATCCAGCAAAAGATACTGATGCTGATTTGCAGAACTTAGATGCAACTTATAACTTATCAGCAGGGCAGCAGATTCCGGCGCAAATTCCGGTTGCAAAAGCTTCTTTACTCATAATCTCTGAAAATGAGAATAAGATTGAAAAATTAAAATCAGCTCTGGAAAATTTAAAAACATATTCTAACGATGATGGAGCTAAAATTTTTGATAAGGTTACATTAAATAAAAAACTTGCTCTTTCGTTTTTAATTAGGAATGCGGGCTGGAAAGAAAATCCGAAGTCATTCAATAATCTGGTAGTGAATAATGTAAACCAAAATGGATTCAATGGTGCTGTATTTAATCTGACGAACGATGAGTGGTCAAAATTGCAAAGTTTTATATCAAAACTTATTTAGTATTTATTTATGAAAAATATTTTATCCATCTTCATATCATTAATAATATTTTCTTCATTTGTTTTTGCAAATCAAAAGCAAATTGAAGTGGGTATTGATGAGCAGCTTGGTAAATACATACCTATGCAGGAAAGTTTTGTGGATGAAAATGGTAATAAAGTTTTGTTAAAAGATTTATTTACAAAACCAACTGTACTTGCGTTTGTTTATTATAACTGCCCCGGCATTTGCAGTCCGCTATTAATGGAATTGGCAGATGTAATAAATAAAACCGATCTTGTCCTTGGTGTTGATTATAACATTGTACTTATTAGTATGAATGAATTAGAAACACCCAAAGATGCGTTTACACGCAAGCAAACTTTCTTAAAGGTTTTGGATAGACAAATTCCACCGGAAAGCTGGAGATTTCTTACTGGTGACAGTGCAACTATCAAAAAAGTAGCTGATGCCTCTGGATTTTATTTTAAAAGGCAAGGTAATGACTTTTTACATTCCGGCGCTTTTATTTTTGTAGATAACAAAGGGAAAATTTGCAGATATCTTTTCCCCAGTTTTTCTGAGCGAAGCGGGTTTGGAATACTTCCATTCGATTTTAAAATGTCAATAATTGAAACTTCTGAAGGTAAGGTAACACCTACTATTGCAAAAGTTTTGCAGTTTTGTTTCAGATATGATCCTGAAGGTAAAACTTATGTTTTGAGTTTAACCCGAATTTTTGGTGTCATTATTCTTCTTGCCGTTGGAATTTTTATTGTGTACTTACGGTTTAAACCTAAAAAAGATTTTAATAAAACGAGGTAATTTTTTAAATGAATGAAGCGATAACAGTTCCTACAAATGGAAAACATCCCAGTTATATTGAATACCAAGGCAAGCACAAAGGAATATTGGGATGGATTTTATCAACCGATCATAAGCGAATAGCTATAATTTATTTAGTTGCCATCATCTCTTTCTTTTTAGTCGGGATGACATTTGGTTTTCTAATGCGCCTTGAATTGATTGCACCGGGCAGAACAATAATGGATGCTCAGACATACAATTCTTTTTTTACATTGCACGGTGTAATAATGATATTTTTGTTTGTCATTCCCGGTATTCCGGCAATTTTTGGAAACTTCTTTTTACCTATTTTAATTGGTGCGCGTGATGTTGCCTTCCCAAGATTAAATTTATTTACCTGGTACTTGTATGTTATTGGTGGACTGCTTGCTTTAATGTCTATACTTCTTCCGGGTGGTGCTGCAGATACGGGCTGGACGTTCTATATCCCTTACAGCGTAAGAACGGGAAGTAATGTAACCTTTGCACTTTTTGCTGCTTTCGTTCTTGGATTTTCATCAATCTTTACAGGAATAAATTTTGTTACCACAGTGCATAGATTAAGAGCACCGGGTATGACGTGGTTTAAGATGCCGCTTTCAGTCTGGTCGTGGTATGCAACTGCCTGGGTTCAAATTTTAGCCACACCGATAATTGGTATAACTCTTTTACTTGTTGCGATTGAAAGAATATTTGGTGTAGGATTGTTCGATCCTGCGCTTGGTGGTGATCCTGTACTTTATCAGCATTTATTCTGGATTTATTCTCACCCTGCAGTTTATATTATGATACTTCCTGCAATGGGCGTTATTTCAGAAATTATTCCTGTCTTTGCAAGACGAACAATATTTGGTTATAAGTTTATTGCAATGTCAAGTATTGCAATTGCAACTTTTGGATCTCTGGTTTGGGCGCATCATATGTTTACTGCCGGAATGAGCAATACCGGGCAATTTATTTTTTCATTGCTTACAATGGTGGTTGCTATTCCCAGTGCAATAAAAGTTTTTAACTGGACTGCTACCTTGTACAAAGGTTCGATTCAACTTGATACTCCTTTATTATTTGCACTCGCATTCATCTTTCAATTTACTATCGGCGGATTAACCGGGATTATGCAAGGCATCTTGTCTGTAGATATTATGATTACAGACACTTCTTTTATTGTTGCACATTTTCATTATGTAATGTTTGGTGGAACCGGATTTGGTTTGTTTGCTGCATTACATTACTGGTTCCCAAAAATGTTTGGGAAAATGTATAATTTAAAAATATCCAAGATTGCTTTCTGGATAGTTTTTGTTGGATTCAACACAACTTATTTCCCGATGTTTATAATGGGATGGCTTGGAATGCCAAGAAGATATTATGATTATCTTCCTGAGTTTCATATCTATCATCTCATCTCTACAATCGGTTCGTGGATACTCGTTGCGGGTCTTTTGCTGATGTTTGGAAATCTGTTAAAAGCATGGTTAGTTGGAAAGAAAACAACAGAGAAAAATCCCTGGGGCGGAGAAACTCTTGAATGGACCATCGATACTCCACCTATCCATGAAAATTTTATTGATATACCTACAATACATGAAGCACCGTATGAATACAAACAAAATGAAATTGATACTCTAAAAAATCAGGAGGTTAAGTGAGTTCTCAAGAACAAGCAGTTGCTCACATTCATCGCGACGATGTTGGCGCCCGCATGGGTATGTGGCTGTTTCTATTTACAGAGCTGATATTATTCGGAGGTATGTTTATCCTATATTCTGTTTACAGATATTTGCATCCTGAAGCTTTCCATATTGCAGCTAAAGAATTAAACACAATCGTTGGAACTTTTAATACAGCAATTTTGCTTACAAGTTCATTGACAATGGCATTATCAATAACTGCAATACAAAGGAAACAAAAAAGCTTATCTATCTTTTTTCAAATAATTACTATTATCCTTGCCTTAGGATTTATGGTTAATAAATATTTTGAATGGACTGCAAAGTTTCATCATGGAATTTACCCGGGTTCGGATATTTTACTATCTAAACCACAAGGTGAAATTTTATTTTTTGGTTTATATTATGTAATGACCGGTTTACATGGATTACACGTTTTAATTGGTATCTTCATAATCGGTATGATGACCAGACTTACTTCAAAAGGAATAATTACGGATACAAGTTATGTTAAACTTGAATCTGCAGGATTATACTGGCACCTTGTTGATATAATATGGATTTTCTTATTCCCATTATTTTATTTGATAACATAGCTTCGATGGCAGATGTTTAAAAGGATGATGGTTGGAAAGATGAATTATATTAGAATAAATAATAGGATATAAGTCGCGTTACACAGAGGATGTTGAACAATTTGGGAAATCGTAGAACAGACTGAAGTCTGTTTTACCGATTTAACGCAGAAAATAGTGTTGTGGTTACATAAAGTTATAAGTTAAAATTAGAAATATAAATTAATCCTAAAACTGGGACTTGAAAGTCTGCTTTCAAAATTGCAGAGAAATATATTGCTTTTAATACAAAAAAAGGTTTTATAAATGGAACATAATCAAGAAGAAATTTTAGATCATCAACATACACCGGGATACGGAGTTTATATTCTTGCATGGATGGCTTTATTAGCTTTAACCGGAGTTACGGTAGCAGTAGCTGGTGTTAATTTCGGAGGCGTAACTATTGCCACTGCTTTGGTAATAGCTTCGATAAAATCTTATCTGGTGCTAAGAATATTTATGCACCTTAGAAGTGAAAGTAAAACATTCAGATTATTTGTAGGTGTTGCACTTTTATTTTTGATTATTTCTTTTGTGTTATTATTCTCTGATTATTCTTTTATCGTAAGGAATTAAATATGTTTAATGGTGCATCCAATTTTTCACACGATGTTGATGCTATTTTTCTTTTCAGTTTAATTGTATCAGTTTTTTTTCTGGTACTTATTACAGGATTGATGATTTATTTTGTAATAAAGTACAATCGTAAAAAAAATCCTAAAGCAACCAACTATCATGGTAATATGGGTTTAGAAATTACCTGGACAGTTATTCCAACAATTCTTGTATTAATTATGTTCTGGTTTGGATGGATTGGATATTCAGATATGGCAAACGCGCCTGCTAATTCATTAAATATTGATGTTACAGCACAGATGTGGAAATGGACTTTTAAATATGGCAATGGTAAAGTTTCGGATTCACTGTATGTTCCTGTTAATAAACCCATTAAGCTAACTCTTCATTCTTTAGATGTTAACCATGCTTTCTATGTGCCTAAGTTCAGGATAAAGAAAGATGTTTATCCAAATCAAACGAGAACTGTTTGGTTTAAGGCAGAGGAGCTCGGTGATTTTGATATAGCTTGTGCAGAGTATTGTGGATTAAATCACTCACATATGTACAACAAGGTTAAAGTTATTCCTGAAAAGAATTTTGATTTATGGTTAAACTCGGCTGCGGGCAACGATTCAACAATGGCTAAAGATTCAACAGCAGCTAAAAAAGGGAATTAGTCTTTGAAAGAAAAAATCAAAATTTTAATTGAAGTCACGAAACTTAAAATTACATTCTTTGTAACCATTACAACTATGTTCGGGTATATAGCTGCTACAAATTCAATTGATGCCGGAATAATCCTACCGATAATTGGAATCTTATTATTAGCTTGTGGCTCCGCTGCTTTAAATCATTATCAAGAAAGAAAAACTGATTCAATGATGGACAGAACAAAGAACCGTCCGATTCCATCTGGAAGAATTTCTGCAAATGATACGTTAATTATTTCTTTAATATTGATAATTGTTGGATCAGTTTTACTTTTTATTGGAAGTGGGTTATTAGCATTATCACTTGGACTGTTAAATTTAATTTGGTACAATGCTGTTTACACTCCATTAAAAAAAGTTTCGCCCTTTGCAATCATTCCTGGTTCGTTAGTCGGTGCTATTCCGCCCGCTGTTGGATGGGTTGCCGGTGGTGGCAGCATTTTAGATCCGCAAATAATTCTCATCTCATTTTTCTTTTTCATCTGGCAGATACCGCATTTTTGGCTTCTGCTGATGCTTCTGGATAAGGATTATCAAAAAGCAGGATTTCCAACTTTAACACAAATATTTAATCAAAGACAATTAGGCAGGATAACATTTGTTTGGATTATTGCCACTGCAGTAACAGGATTACTAATACCATTATTTCAAATCTCTCAAAATCTGTTTATAAACTATAGTCTTTTTTTTGCAGCTCTCTTGTTAGCTTATAAATCAATAAACTTATTACAGCAAACACAAAAAGCTACGTCATTTAAATTTGCTTTTAGAAGCATAAATTATTTTGCTCTTTTTGTTGTGCTTATTGTATCAATTGATAAACTATTTGTTTCATAAATCAAAGTAAAGTGAACTGATATGGATTTTCTGGATAAATTAATTCTACCTCAATCAGCCGAGCATATTAAATTATTGCATTACATAATTACATTAGTGCTCTCTCTTTTTATACCTTTTATAAGTATAATATTTGGAGGAACATTTTTATCAATTTATTACGGTAAGAGGTTCAGAAAAAATTCAGACCTCAATTATCAAAAACTATCCAGAGATATTATTGAATATGTTACAGTTAATAATGGTGTTGGTGTAATACTTGGCTTAGTTCCGCTACTAACTTCTATTTTGTTATTTGCTCAGATAGTTCACACAGCAAAGATTGATACTGTAAGTTTAATTGCCATTGCTTTCATTTTTGTTACAGTTGCTTTGGTAATGATTTACACCTATCGTCACTCATTGGCTGTTAGTTTTGTTTTCAATTCAGTTGACTCAAAAAAAATACAAGATAAATCTGCTGAAGAAGAATTTGCTAAATTAAAAAATTCTTCTTCGCATTTAAGTCTTAAGTATGGAAGATTAGGTCTTGTCTTCCTTTTTATTGGGATTTGGTTTTTTATTGCAGGTATAACTTCAGTAGAATTATTTACTTCCTGGAATTACTCAAGCATTTTTACGGCTCTTGCCGCCCCAAAAGTATTATTGAATTTATTGATATTTATTTGTTTCGCATTTTCATTAACAGCAGCCGCTATACTTTTTATATATCTTTATTGGAAAGAAGATAAAGAAAATGATTCTCTGCATTACAAAGAGTTTGTAAAAAATAAATTATCCAAATTAGGATTACAATTCGCTATCCCTTTACCTTTATTGATAGCAATTAATTTGCTTTCATTATCTGATAAAAATCTTTCAGGTTCTGTATTTGTTTATTCGTTGATTGCAATTCTGTTAATATTTTTATCGTATCATTTTTTCTTTATGCTTAAGGTAAAAAATGAATATAAATTTAGCGCGCTAATATTTTTTGTTTTAATTCTGGCCTCAGTATCGTTAATTATCAAAGATCAAAAAGCCATAAGTAATGCAACAAAATATCACTCACTTGTTTTAAGTACTGAATATGATAAAGTATTGGCTGAGCTGAAAGGAGAGGGTAAAGTAGCTGCAATAAGTGGTAAAGAAATATATGATGTTCGCTGTGCAAGCTGTCATAAATTTAATCAAAAACTCGTTGGTCCCGCGCATTTTGATGTACTTCCAAAATACGTTGGGAAAGAAGCTCAGTTAGTTGCCTTTATTAGAAATCCCGTAAAAGTAAATCCTGCTTTCCCTCCTATGCCAAATCCGGGTCTTAAACCACAGGAAGCGGAAGCAGTGGCAAAGTATTTATTAGATGAGTTTGATAAGTACGAAAAGAGTTTGAAAAAATAATCAGAACAAAATTCTTGACTTTACTTCATCTTATTTAACTTATCTATCATCTTATTTACGTAAGCATCTTTTTTGTTAAGTAGATAAGCATTACGATAGTATTTAAGAGCAAGCCCTTCGTTTTGTGCCTTCAAATAAGTATCCGCTAATGCTATATAATAAGGGAACGATTTTGAATACTTACCTTCGATTGCTTTTAGATACTTTATTGCATCCGGAATTTTATTCAAACCAATTAAATCCTTTGAAAAATTAATTACTTCATTCTCGCTAAGATTAAATTGATTTAAATTTGAGTTGGATATTTGCAAAAACTTATTAATTGAACTGTCAATTCCTGCCGTTCTGTAGACTAACATAAGTTCATCAGAAATTGTTTTTGATGGCGTAATAAATGTTAGACCCAATTCTATATTTGCAAGATCTTCCGCTGGTAAACCCAAATTTCGATCAACAATATTAATCAAATCAACGGTTGCAAGATTTTGCTTGATATCAATATAAAGTTCAGAAGAAAACCCGGTTCCACTGCCAATGTGATATATCGCTTTCAAGGAATCTTGCTTGAATGATAATGCGAAACCCAAACCATAATCTAATGTATTACCCGATTTAAGTTTTGTCTTTGCAATCATTATATCGAGTGTTGAAGTTTTAATTAGCTTCCCCTGCAATAATGCTTTCGCAAATAAAAGCAAATCTTTTGAAGTAGAAAGCAAGCCACCTCCGGCTACTTTAATACTCAAGTCGGCTAAAGGCGCATTTATAAATTCGCGATAATAATTTTTTTCATATCCTCTTGCCCGGTTAGGTATAATTTCTTTTTGCTTATCCACATATGTGTTTTGCATCTCTGCGGGAATAAAAATATTTTTTATTAGATAATCTTCAAATGAAGTTTTGGAAACATTTTCAACTATTGCTGCTAATAATGAATAAGCTAAAGATGAATATTCATATTTAGTCCCGGGTTCAAAATTCAAGGAATCATAAGCAAAAACTTTAATTGCTTCGTTTATAGAAGCATAATATGTTTTACTATGAAATTCACCTTCTTTATAATTTCTAATTCCGGATGTATGATTAAGCAATTGCCTTACAGTAAACTTCCATTTTTTCTCCGGGAAGGATGGGATATATGTACGTGCATCGGCATCAAGATCAAGCAATCCCTTTTCGTGAAGTTGCATAATTGCCACCGCTGTAATTGGCTTTGATATTGAGGCAATTCTGTAAACAGTATTATTTGTAGCCACCACATTATTTTCTAAATCTGAAAATCCTTTAGTACCGAGCCATACTATTTTACCATCTCTAAACACACCCGCTGATATGGAAGGAACTTTTTTATTATATAGATATTCTTCAAGATAATTTTCAAATAATTTTATTTTACCTTGTTGTGCAGGGATGTTTTGAATTGTAAATAAAAATAAGATGAAAAGGATAAAAAATTTGTGCGAAATAGATTTCATATAATTCAGAAGAGTTTATTGATTTTGTTAACAAAAAAATGGGCTGAGATCATCAGCCCTTTAAATTATTTGGTAGGGATTCTTTTCTCAATTATACTATCAATCAGTTTATAATCTTTGGCTTCTTCAGCAGTCAGGAAATAATCCCTGTCACAATCTTTAGCTATCTGATCAACGGTTTTACCAGTGCTTTTAGCTAAAATCTGGTATAAAGTCTCTCTTGTTTTTATTAATTCTTTAGCATGAATTTCCACATCGGTTACCTGCCCGCCAATACCTTGCGTCCAGGGTTGATGAATCATGATTTTAGAATTAGGAAGTGATGATCTTTTTCCGATGGCTCCGCCCGCTAAAAGAACAGCACCCATGCTTGCAGCCATTCCAACGCATATTGTGGCAACATCAGGTTTTATAAAATTCATTGTATCATATATTGCAAGTCCCGCCGTTACGCTTCCTCCGGGTGAATTGATATAAATATTAATATCTTTTTCTGAATCTTCAGCTTCCAAAAAAATAAGTTGTGCAATTGTTAAACTTGCAACGTGGTCATCAATTGGAGTTCCGATAAAAACAATTCTTTCGCGGAGTAATCTGGAATAGATATCCATTCCACGCTCACCGCGACCGGTTTGCTCAATTACATACGGAACAAGTTGATTAAAAATTTCAATTTTATTATTCATTTACCGCCTCTTGGTTTGCTTTTAATTTATCAGGATGAACTTTGTTAATTGTATTATTCTTCTTTAAAAATTCAAAAAGTTTTTGGTCTAAAGTTTTTTCTGATTGGTTAGATGTTTTATAATAATTTAATAGTTTCTCTACAGGAATACCTGTTTTTTCAGAATCTTTTTCAGCTAATTCTTTTAGATCATCATCAGTTAAAGTAATGCTTTCCTGTTTAAGGATTTCATTTTTAATTAAATACCATTTTACTTCAGTTTCTGCTGACTTTAATAATCTGGTTTTAGCTTCTTCTCTGTTAAAAGGATATTTAGATTTCTTTGCTTGTTCTTCTTCGCTTTTTATGTACTCTTCCAAAATATTATTAACAAGTGTTTGTGGTGGAATGAAATCATTACTCTTTAAAATCTCATTTACCAGTTTAGCTCTTGTTAACTCCTCAACCCGTTGATCATAATAACTTTGGATATCTTTTTTTATTTCTTCACGAAGCTCGGATTCAGTGGAAACTTTGTCTTTTGTAACTTTCTTAATCAGCTCTTCATTTAATTCAGGAAGGACTACCTTCTTAATTCCTGATATATTTACATTGTACTTATATTCCTGAGAATGAGTTTCTTCAGTTCCATCTTCAAGTTTATGTTTATGCTCATCTTTATAAGAGAAATTAAAAGATTCACCCACTTTTTTACCATTTGCATTCTCAACAATTTCTTTAGCTATGCCATCTGCAGAAAGATCAATTTGCATTTTTTCTGGTTTGGCATCAGAAATTTTTTCTCCATCTTTCTCCACTAAAATAATTTCGGCATCAATAATATATTGTTTACTATCAATTACATCAGCATCCTCTAAAACTTTATTAGAATTTAATATATAGCCAATTTCTTTTTCAATTTCTTCATCAGACACAACATATTCAGGGATATCAAAAGTTAAATCTTTATAGCCGGAAACTGTTAAAGTCGGAATGGTTTCATATTTAACTTTAAAAGTTAAATCTTTTTCGGGTTCAAATTTAAGATCTGTCATGCTTGGTTGACCAATGGGTTTCAGATCTTTTTCCTGAGCAACTTTCCAGAAAATGGAATTCGCAACTTTTTCAGAAGCTTCATACTCAAGAGCATCACCATACATTTTCTTTATCATTGGCAGAGGAACTTTGCCTTTTCTAAAACCAGGGATCTGAATAGTTTTTGCCTGTTTTTTAACTTCATCAATTATATCTTTTTTAATTTCTTCATAAGGAAGTTTAATTTCAACTTCTTTCTCAGAAGAATTTATCTCTACAACATTATATTCCATAAAAAACTAACCTCAAAAAATGTGATTGGGTAAAAATTGAAAGTGCGAGAACGGGGACTCGAACCCCGACACCTCACGGTACTAGATCCTAAGTCTAGCGCGTCTGCCAAATTCCGCCATTCTCGCAAATTGGTTATCCGGCGGTTTAAGCCAGATCAAAAATACCAGAAGTACTACTTAAAATGTTTTAATTAAATGATTTATCTTCATAAAATTGGTTACAAATATAATCTTATGGGCTCTGTTAAACAAATTAAACCTTGTGATACCCACACCACTTATTTGGCAGCGATTTATAATAAGAACTTAAAGCAGGATTTTATTATTTTTGATGTCAGATAACATTAAAGAAATAATTTAGCGAGGATCCCAAATGGGGTACAGGTACATCAAATTTTCAAGTGTTGGGTTCGAAAAAAAGTTTAATGAAGATGCCGTTGAAGTTGTTGAGATTGATAATGGATTATTAGCTCTTCTTTGTGATGGAGTTGGTGGTGATTATGGCGGTGATATGGCTTCTAAAATAGCTTTAAAATCTGCAATGTATTTTTTTACTTCAAATGATTCTGATGATTATTTGCAAAAAATTAAGTACTCGTTGGAGGAATCAAATAATTTCGTTATTAACCATTCAGCAGCCAGTAAAGAATTAAAAAATATGGCTACCACAATCGAAATGCTTTATCTCAAAGATAATCTTGCGTTTTGGGGACATATCGGTGACTCTAGAATTTATCACATAAGATCTGGTAAAATAAAACAGATTACTAAAGATCATTCACTTGTTCAAAAACTTTTGGATGAAGGGTTTATAACACATAAACAGGCAGCAAATCATCCAAACAAAAATGTTATTATGAAGGCATTAGGAGATAGTCCTTTTGTTGATCCGGATATTAGCAAAATAAAATTAAATGAACACGAAAAGAATAAATTTTTTGTTTGTTCTGATGGTATATCTAATTTAATTACTGACAGTGAATTGGAAGAAATATTAAAATTGCCTGATATGGAAGAGAAAAAAAATCAAATAGTTAAAAAAGTAAAGCTGCGCGGTGCCTCTGATGATTATTCATTCATTTACATCGAAAAAGATTAAATGATCGGCAAGAAAATTCAAAACTATAAAATTGTTTCCCTGCTTGGTGAAGGCGGTATGGGAATAGTTTATAAAGCTTTTGATGTTAAACTTGAAAGATTTGCTGCTCTTAAAATTATCAATATTAATACTTTACGTTTTTCCACAATGATGGAACGCTTTCGAAGAGAAGCAAGAAATCAAGCTAATCTTAACCACCCAAATATTGTTTCCGTTTATGGATTTGTTGAAGAAAAAAATATTGCTGCAATTGCGATGGAGTATGTAGAAGGTGAAACAATTGAACACATATTGCAAAAAGAAGGAAGACTTGAAGCAATTCACGCGTTGGATATTATCTCTCAGGTTCTTGAAGGAATCTCATATGCTCACGGACAGGGATTTATACACAGAGACTTAAAGCCATCTAACATAATAATTGATCTTAATGGTAATGCTAAGATTATGGATTTTGGTATTTCAAAATCCATCGATGAGATTGAATCAGTTACGCAGCATAATGCAAGACCAGGCACTTTACTTTATATGAGCCCAGAACAGCTTGAAGGACATGAAGTAACTATAAAAAGTGATTTGTATTCGCTTGGAATTACTCTCTATGAAATGATAACCGGGGTTTATCCGTATAAATCAAAAACATTTTACGAAATTGTAGATGCACACGTAAATAATATTCCGCCAAGAATCTCGGATTCTTTGCAAAGTGTTCCTTCTGAAGTTGATGAAATAATTCTTAAAGCAATGGGCAAATCATTTTCAGGTAATTTCAACTCTGCGTTAGATTTTAACAACGCTATTAAAGATTTACTGAGTCGAATTAAATTTGATGTTGTTGAAAATCCGAAATATTCAGAAGATAAATCTGAGATAGCTCAAAATGCTTCTTCAAAAAAATCAATAAGCAATAGAGTGGCAAATTTTTTTCTTTTTGTAATTTTTATCGGACTGGCATTTTTTGTTTATTCTGTTGTTAAAGATAAAATAAATCAAAAAGCACTTAAGGATAAAACTAATTCACTAAATTACTCTCAGGATTATTCTAAAAATCCTAATTATACGGAGCAAACCGATTGGCAGCTTTCTGTAATCAATTCAGATAAAAATCTTAATTCAATAGCTTTTATTGATAACTTTACCGGTTTTGTTGTTGGAAGCAATGGACTAATCCTTAAAACAACTGATGGCGGGCAGAATTGGAATGAAATAAATACAGATATTACTAAAGATTTGTTTTCAGTCTGTCTTGCAAATGGAAGAATTTTTTGTGCTGGTGAAAATGGGACTTTATTAAAGTCTGGTTTTAATTCGCAATCATTGGAAAGCATCAATACAGGTATAAATGAAAATTTTTTTAATTTAAAATTTATTGATGACAATACTGGTTTTATAACCGGGAGCAATGGAGTTATTTTAAACACAGTAGATGGCGGGTTGACCTGGCATAAAACAACTACGGGAGAAAAAGAAAATTTATTCAGTATAGATTTTGCCGATGGTAGGACCGGATTTGTAGTTGGCTGGAATGGCACTATACTTAAAACAGAAGATCAGGGTGTAACCTGGCATAAAATTAATCCAAATCAGAAATCGTATCTAAAAAATATTTTATTTGTCAATCAGTTTCTCGGTTTTATAGTTGGCGGTGATGGATTAGTATTACGGACTGATGACGGTGGAGCTGCGTGGAGTAAAATTGATATTGGAACAACTTCAGGGTTGTATAAAATATTTTTTGAAAATAATGATGAAGGTATGATTTTAAGTAACAGGGGAGAAATATTTAAGACTAGAGATGCAGGGAAAACATGGAAGAAATTTAATATTGGTAAACCAGTTATTTTGAATGACATTCAAAAACTAACTACAGGAAGGTATTTAATTATAGGTAATAATGGTTCGATATTTAAAAGTAAAATCAAAGTAAAATAATCATTCTTAAAAAATTGTCTAAAATATTAGCTCGCGAAAATATTTCATACCTGATATCATTCGTAATCTTATTATCAACCAACTTGATATTTATCCAATTGCCTTTATCAAATACTCTTGGATATGAATTTTCAATATTGAATGCTTTATTGCTTGTGTTTATCTCAGGTTTATATTCAATATCATATGTTAAAAAGAATAAAAATGATTTTAAATTATTCCTAATACAGTTAATCTCATTAGCTTTTATTCCATTAGCAATCTCGATCGTCTATTCTATCTTCACAATGTTTTGCTCCTTTATTGATGGACTTTTGTTTTATTTATTGATTGCTTTCCCAGCTGTCTTTGTGGGTAGCGGAATTAGTATTATTATCATCTTTTACACGAAAAAATTTCATAAATCTTTTTTTGTACTGATTATCATTTTATTAGCTGCGGTTTCGGTACTGGAAATATATTTTTTCCCTCAAGTATATTTTTATACTCCTTTAATCGGATATTTCCCCGGTAATATTTATGATGAAGGTTTAAGTCCCGATTGGAAATTATTTTTTCATCAGATTGCATTATTGATTTATTTCATTCCTATAATCTTTTTGTTCTTTAAGCAAAAAGAATTAATCAATAAAAGAAAATTATTATTCGGTTCTATTTTAATCGTCTCACCAATTATTTTTTACCTATTATCACCAACTTTTGGATTCACAACAACTTATTCCAATTTAGAATACAGCTTATCCAAAAAAGTAGTAACCGCAAACACAACTTTGCATTTCAATAATTTATCAGAATCGGAAGCAAAATTTATAGCACTTAACCAGCAATACTATTTTGAAAGATTACAAAAAGTATTGAATGTTAAGCCATCAAAAAATATTGATGTTTATTTGTTTGATTCGCGTGAACAAAAGAAAAAATTATTCGGAGCCGGCAATGCGGATGTCGCAAAGCCGTGGCAGTATTCAATTTATATAAGTAAAGATTCGTGGGAAAATACATTACAGCACGAATTGGTTCATGTTTTTTCTGCTGAGTTTGGTTCAGGCATCTTTAAGTTAGCAAGTGGATTTAATTCCGCTATGATTGAGGGTTTAGCTGAAGCCGTTGATAATAATGTTGATAATTTATCGGTTATGGAATTAACTGCTTTGGCTTTTAAGAATGATTATAAAATTAAAATTGCTGACTTATTTGAAGGACTAAACTTCTTTAAGCAAAATTCATCTTTGTCTTATACTTATAGCGGGTCTTTCTTTAAATATTTAATCGAAAATTACGGAATAGAAAAAGTCAAATATTTTTATGGTAATGGGAATTTTGAATCTGTTTTTAAAGTTGATCTTTTAACCGCGCAAAAAAACTTTGAGGCAAAATTAGATTCCACTGATTTAATTGGTTGTAAATCAATGGCTGATTATTATTTCGGCAGATTATCAATAATTCAAAAAGTTTGTCCAAGATTTATTTCCGATCGATTAAAAAAAGCATGGCAATATTTTAACAATTCAGATCTAACCAAAGCTGAAAAACTATTTAATGAGATAAATAGTAAATCGCTAAACTATTCTGCTTTAATGGGATTGACAGAAATTTATTTATTAAAAGATAAAAAGCAGGAAGCAATAAATTTGCTAAATCAGAATTTAAATAAATTTTCAAACTCGCCTTATTATTTTATCTTGCAACTAAAGCTTGGGGATCTGCAGGCACAATCAAACAATTTGGCATTAGCTGAAAATCTTTATGAAAAACTGATAGATGAAAATCCCAGTTTTTATTTAACTACAATTGCTAAAGTTCGGACTGAATTAATAAAAGAGAACCTGATAACAAATTATATCGGTGCAACTGATTCTGTAAAATACAATATTTTGTTAGATTTGAATCGGATAACTTATAATTATAATTCTCTTATTTCTCTGATTGATCTTGCCGGAGAAATTAAAGTTGATTATAAAACATTCCTGAAGAATTTTAATAAGGTATTTATTCTTAATACGGTTGAAAGTGCTTTTACTACTTTTAAGTTATCACAATTTATGTTAGAAAATTTTGATTATACCGGCAGCAGAAAAATGGCTTCGCTAAGTATCAGATATAAAGAACAGAATCCATTTATTAATACTTTCCAGCAAAATTATGAGAAAGCAAATTGGTTTTATTATAATGGCGATAAAGTTCTACAAACTTTTAAATATATCCAGCAAACACATTAAATAATTAATGAAGAAAAAAAATAAAATATCGTTTGAAGATCAGATTAAAAATCAAAATTTAATTCGCGTTATTTCTGAAGTTTCAGATAAATTGGCTAAAGAAGTTTACATCGTTGGCGGTTATGTCCGTGATTTAATTCTTGATCGTAAAAGAAGTGATATCGATTTTTTAGTAATTGGCAGCGGACCTGAATTTGCAAATCTTACTGCTGATGAATTGGGAATAAAAAATATTTCTGTCTTCAATAATTTTGGTACAGCTCATTTTAATTACGAAGGGTTAGATGTTGAATTTGTTGGTGCAAGAAGGGAATCTTACGATCGTAAAACAAGAAAGCCCGTTGTTGAAGATGGAACTTTTCAAGAAGATATATCGCGACGTGACTTTACTATCAATACATTGGCAATTTCATTAAACAAAAATAACTTTGGTGAATTGATTGATATCTATAACGGCTATGATGATATTCAAAATAAATTAATCCGCACACCTCTGGATCCGGTTAAAACATTTGATGACGATCCTTTGCGTATTATGCGTGCTTTTCGTTTTGCTGCTCAACTTGATTTTAATGTTGATGAAAGCATAATGAAAGCTGCGAGTGAAATGAGAAGCAGACTTGCAATTGTTTCCCAAGAGCGTATTACCGATGAGTTCTTAAAAATTCTTGCTTCACCAAAACCTTCAATTGGTCTGAAACTCCTCTACGATTCCGGTGTTCTGGAAATTATTTTTCCTGAAATAGCTATTATGGCTGGTGTTGATCAGCGTAAAGATTTCCATCATAAGGATGTTTTTCTTCATACACTTCAGGTTGTGGATAATATCTGTAAACAAACAGATAATGTTTGGTTACGATTTGCAGCACTCGTGCATGATATTGCAAAACCACCAACTAAAAAGTTTGTTGAAGGTATTGGATGGACATTTCATGGGCACGAAGAATTGGGTGCCAGAATGATGAAGAAAATATTTATCCGAATGAAACTGCCTCTTCATCAATTAGAATATATAGAAAAACTAATACGATTACATTTACGTCCGATTGCATTGGCAAAAGAAGAAGTTACAGATTCAGCGATAAGAAGATTTATTGTAGAAGCAGGTGAAGATCTTGAAGATTTAATTATCTTATGTCGGGCTGATATTACAAGTAAAAATCCTGTTAAAGTAGAAACTTATCTTGCTAACTATGAACGAGTTATGCAAAAAGTTCGAGATGTTAAAGAGAGAGATAAGCTACGTGAATTTCAGTCCCCGGTTCGTGGAGAAGAAATAATGAAAATTTGTAATCTCAAACCATCCCGCAAAGTAGGTGAGATTAAAACTGCGATTGAAGAAGCAATACTTGATGGAAAAATTGG